>JACPAL010000004.1 GCA_016180855.1 Deltaproteobacteria bacterium
TGGAGGTCACCAGGATGCGAGACTTAAACTCAAGACTAAGCCTGTAGGGACTGTGACTGAAGTTTCTCGGACCCGGGTTCGATTCCCGGCGCCTCCACAAATTGATAGTCCAGTAAAGTCCCAGAAAGTCCAAAAGCCTGTGTAAAAACGGGCTTTTGTGCTTTACTTTCGTCCAACAAGAAATTAGGGTGTCCAGTGACAGATGCCCCCATTTGGGGGCAACTTTGGGGGCAACTGCCAAACCCAAACATCGAGTTGCCCCCAGATCGACCGCTATGCCGCTAACAGACACCGCTATACGGAATTGCTGCCCCCCTGAAAAGACCGTCCGTCTCTTTGACGGTGGCGGGCTCTATCTTGAGGTCGCTCCCAGTGGCGGGAAGTGGTGGCGGTTAAAATATCGGTTTGACGGGAAGGAAAAACGGCTCTCCTTGGGTGTCTACCCCACCGTAACCCTCAAGGTGGCGAGGGAGCGTCGGGAAGAGGCGAAAAAACTCTTGGCCAACAAGGTTGATCCCGGTGAGAACCGCAGGGCGGTCGAGTTAGCAAGGGCCGAGCACACGGCGAATACCTTTGAGGTGATTGCGCGGGAATGGCTCACCAAACGGGGGAGTGAGTGGTCGGAAGATTATTGTGCAAGGCTTCTGCGGGGACTTGAAAAAAACGTCTTCCCCTGGATTGGTGGGCGTCCGATCGCTGGTATAACAGCACCCGCATTGTTGTCAGTCCTGCGTCGCATTGAGGAACGTGGGGCCTTTGAAACAACCCATCGGGCTCTACAGAATTGTGGACAGGTATTTCGTTTTGCCATCGCCTCCGGACGGGCAACAAACGATATCTCAAGGGATCTGCCCGATGCCTTGCAGCCTGTTCCTGAAAATCATTTAGCAGCCATTACCAAACCACACGAGGTCGGCCAACTCTTGCGGGCCATTGATAGTTACCGAGGGGACTTTGTGACTCGATGCGCCCTGCGTCTGGCCCCCTTGCTGTTTGTACGCCCTGTTGAACTCCGAGAGGCCAAGTGGGCGGAGTTTGATCTTGAGAACGCCCGCTGGGACATCCCACAAGAAAGGATGAAGATGCGACGGCCTCACGTTGTCCCTCTCGCACGACAGGCAGTCGAAATACTGCGGGAGTTACACCCCCTAACGGGTGTTGGGCAGTATCTCTTTCCCAGTGCACGGTCAAATTTAAGGCCGATGAGCAACAACGCCATCTTAGCGGCACTCCGCCGGATGGGATATTCCAAGGATGACATGACAGGACACGGCTTTCGGGCGATGGCGAGAACGATCCTCGACGAAGTCTTGGGCGTTCATCCCAAATTTATCGAACACCAACTGGCCCACCAGGTACGCGACTCGGCAGGAAGGGCCTACAACCGCACCACCCACCTGCCCGAACGCCGGAAGATGATGCAACAGTGGGCGGATTATCTCGACGAACTCCGAGGCGGGGCCAAGGTGATATCACTGACCAGTCAGGTGGCGTGATGGACTACAAGAAACGAACCCGAAATTTATACGAGCCTACCTCGACCGAGCCATTCAAACTAAGTCGCTCACGCCTTGAAAGCTTCATCCAGTGCCCCCGGTGCTTCTATCTAGACCGCCGGTTGGGGATCGACAAACCCTCGATGCCAGGCTTCACGCTTAATATGGCCGTCGATGTGCTCCTGAAAAAGGAGTTCGATGTTTATCGCGCCAAGGGAGAACCGCACCCCCTGATGAAAGAAAACGGTGTGGATGCCGTTCCGTTTCGACATAAGGACCTCGATATCTGGCGCGAGAATTTCAAGGGTCTTGAGTACCACCACAAACCGGCCAACCTGATCATCAGCGGTGCCATCGACGATGTGTGGGTTCAGCCTGACGGCAAGCTGATCGTCGTCGATTACAAGGCCACCAGCAAAGACGGTGAAGTCAGTCTCGATGACGAATGGAAAGACAGCTACAAGCGCCAGGTGGAAATCTACCAATGGATCATGCGGGGCATGGGCTTCGATGTCTCGGATACCGGATACTTCGTCTATGCCAATGGTCGGAGGGATCTCGACGGATTCAATGGCACACTCTGTTTTCATATTCAGTTAATCAAGCACGTTGGTGACAACTCGTGGGTGGAAAAGGCGGTTCGGAACGCCTGCGCTTGTCTGAAATCAGAAACCTTGCCGTCCTCATCCGAGGCCTGTGAATTTTGCGCGTACAGGTCGCTCAGTAAAGAGGTCGAATGAGACTGATTCTAACTTAAGCTGATATAGAGGTGAGTTGTGGAATGAAAAAAATATCAACCGTATTTTTCGCGAGATCGTCGAGAGAAATGGCGTGTCTGTCTATGGTAAATTCCTTCTCCGTCCTTTCATAGATAAAGTATGGCTCAAGTTCCCTATCTGTAAGCATGATGACGCGCTTCCGATATTGATCCTGGGCTTTCTTGCATCTTTCAATTTCTTCCTCCGAGAACCCATCCAACTTTGAAAACAGAATGAAGACGTCGAATCTTTCCCTGGGGAAGGCGTCGGCTACCTTTGCCAAATTCGCTACGTCCTGTTCGGTGATCTCTTTTCGGGTCTTACACTCGCCAATCACAATTTGGACTTTCGGTCCGTGTGCCCTGGTGAGCAACACAAAGTCAGTTTCACATTTGTCAATGGAAGCCGTTTTGGGTTCGATCTCCATTGAAGTGGAATAAATAGCAGGATTCATGTGGGTGAAGGTGTCCAGCTGTTGCAAGGTGAGGGTAACAGGAATGCTGCCAGCTTGATTATCGTCCCGGCCGAATAACCCGGACCTCCGATATGCCCAGTCCCGATCACGAAGTTGAGGAGTGATGTCGAATTCATTCCCACAGTAATCACAATTTAATCTGGTTTTTACATCATCAAGATGCTTCCAAAAGGTAAGTTCACAGCTCTTACATGTCAGTTCTAGACCGGCTCTAAACACCCCATTCTTTACGAGGTATTTCAGCACATCTTCCGGGGACAACTTCGGGGTTTCACGAGATTCTATGAACAGATGCTCAAATTGTGAAAAGCGCGGTGGTGGAGCTTGGGGATCTCGCTCGCAAAGATGGGGAGGAATTTTAATTTCATGATGACAACGTTCACAGCTTACAACGGTTTTCAGCCCGTCAAAAGGTGACCAGAATGTAAACAGGCAGCCTTCACACTTGAGTTCCACCCCAATTTTGTAAGCTCCGTTGTCAGAAAGGTGCTTCAAAGATTTTCCAACTTTGCTCGATACTGTAAGCTGTGCATTGTCCTGCCGTATGGTTTGGATTGCTCCGCCCCGTGTAAAGGATTGATCAGGGCCATAATTTTCAATCAGGTCACGTACTCCACTGATTTTGAAAACTCGACACCCTTGAAGTCCTTGCAATTGTTGTATGAGTCGGTTGCAAATCAATCCTGCTGGGCTGGGTTTGGATTCCATTCCAAAGGCTTCAAACGTTTTTGAAATCACTTCTCTACAGCGCAAAGCATTCAAGGTCATAATCTCTTGATGAATCCCAATGACCACTCCCAGTCCTTCCCATTCAGCTCTTGCTCCGTTCCACTCAAAGTGACATTCACGCCCGAAGTATTCATTCAACTCAGGAATGTAAGGGACTTGTAATGTCCAATCTCCTCCCTTGGACAGGTCAGTAATCGGCCAAATAGAGACGATTGCGTGTTGGTGACAAAGACGACTGTCCCGTGAGAATGGCCTGTCCGGAAGCTCAAAGGACACAACGGGTTGTTCTTGATTTTTTGAGACGGTGGCTAAGCAGGATTGAGAATCAAAATGCATCACCGGAGGTTTAATGTTTAGGCCATTCCAGATTCCACCGTCGCTGTCCTGAGAGCCAACGGCACACCTCATACCCTTTGACTCAAAGGCAGGAATATCCCTTAACACCTCATGGTTCTTCCCCCAAACAGCAACCCGCTTACCATCACCAAACCGTGATGGCCGCGCCAAAATGGCTTTGGTGTAGTTATCTTTTAAACCATCGAGGCGTTGTGCATGGCTGGGATCATAAAAGAACAAATCAATATCAGAGGCTCGCAGATTCCAGAAATTAACCACGTCCTCAAAATCATTTGCATCGCCGTAATAAAAGCCTTCTCCCTCCCAATGAGGATTGCAATCTCTATGCAAGAGAGTCTCGATCAGCGCGTTCGGGAAGAACCTTTTATGAAGATCGTTGGGGACGGCACTTTGTTTGTTGAGTGTGAGTTTTACAGGGGTGAGGTATTTCTCAAACATGGATTCATACTTATGCCCTGTCTCCTCCGGTGGAGGATATGCTCCCATAGTTGCCAAGAAGATTCTCGACAAAGGGTCATCTTGATCCCATTGGAACAAGGAAGGCGTAGCACGAAGAACCGGAAGATTTTTCTGTTGCTCTTCATAGATGAATCTTAACGGGTGCTGTACGTCCAACGCGGTGTTGATTTTACCATCCAGACCGTCGATAAATAATTCCTTGTGGAATAATGGCCAAGGTAAATGAGGAAACTGCCCGATGAACTTCTCCATTTCAGGGTCACTTCTCATTGGGTACAAAGCATCTACACGAAACGTATTGATGAGCTTGCGGGCGAAAGTGAGGTCGCTAATGGGAATAATGGGATTGTGTCTACCTCCCCATAGCGTGTGGCTGAATCGCATTGCTTCTTCAAGCTCCTGGAAGTTGCCCTCATGGACACACCATCCGATTTTGATGGGCCTATATTCCACACGTATGCTTAACGAGCTTTGCATAGGCATTACCTTTAGAACTTTACTACCCTCAGTGAGGTCATAATGTCATAAACCACCAATTACGATTCGGATTTGGGCAGGTCTCTGATTGCCCAATAGGGCTCCGTGTCGAGAAGATTTTTTTGTCAACCTGAGACCTAACCCTTTCATTTGATTTCATAAACCTTCAGCACCTCATCTCCATAATGATTGATTACTTTTATAGCGATCTTGCCGGTTTTGGGTGTGTCGAAGGGTAGGCTCTTCGTCGAATAGAGAGCAGTCCATGCGGCCTCATCAATTTCAGCCTTTAGAGCACGTTTAAGTTTTTCGTAAGGCTCATCTGCTCCAGTAAAATAGGCATGGCGGACGAAGAAACTCTCCCCATTGTAGGCTGTATCAATAAACCAACAGGCGATATCATCGGTCGAGCGATTACGGATCTCCCCAGTGGTTGGGTCGTAAACGTCCACGCCGTTAATTTCGACGACGATTTTGCCATCCTTTTGCTTCTTGATTTCAACGTCGGGTTCCCCAAAGACGGTGAAGAGATTCCCGGCGCCTGTTTTTTTGAGGAGTTCGTCTCCCATTGCGAGGTCTGGATTCATTCTGGCAATGAGTACCGTCAATTTACCAAAGTTTTTTGTTTCTTCATTCACGTGGGGATCAAAAGCAAAGCCGCAGATTACGAGAAGGTCGAAACCAACTCCTTTGACGGCTTCCTTTGCCGCCTCTTTCACAAGCTCGGGACCAACTGTTCCATTTTCAGGCCCAATACAGATCGCCACGCGGCGCGTTTTTCCAGTTTCTGAATATTCTCCGACTCCGTGAATATAGAGACCTGCATATGGTTCCAATCGATCAAAGATGAGCCTTTCTTTCTTGATCGTATTTTGAACACCTGCCTTTTTCAGATTTTCCAAAATCATTGTTTCGAACTGCCCTGAACCCGTTGCCTTAGTAGCTGCTTTTTCGGATTCTGGACGGTCGTCCGACGAGAGGACTCGGTGCGGAGAGAGGCTTTCAACGGTAAAGGGTCCTGTCACTCGAATGCGCCGATTGTCCTCATAGGGCTGATCGTAGAGGGTTTCAGTATCGGCGCGGCGAGCAATGGCCGCATCGATTTCTTGGAGGCTCATACCTTTCTTGATATCCGGATTGTTTGCTATTGATTTAAGAGTGACATGAGGAACTCGCTTATAGACAAAACCTTTTTTGACATCGCCTTCGGTTTTCTGATCAGGAGGCAGCTGCCCAGAAATTTCCGCCTCTTTTTTCAGACCCTCAGGTGAATCCGCAAGAATATAATATGGATATTTTGCTGCCATCAACCGTGTGCGGGCCAATGCCAAAGCAACACGCGAAGTATCACAAGTAATCCACCGTCGGCCCCACTGCTCGGCCACATATGCCGTCGTCCCGCTCCCGCATGTCGGGTCGAACACTAGATCGCCGGGGTCGGTTGTCATCAAAATGCACCGCTTCACAGCTTCAGTTGCTGTCTGAACAACATAGACTTTTGGATCTGTCCGGCTCTGAATTCCTCCAATGTCCAACCAAACATTTGACATTGGAGATGCTGCGAAATCATCCAAGAATCGCAGATAGCGAATGGAGTTGCCTTCAACAAAAATACGTCTTGCATACTCTAGACGCCTTAGGCCATCGACTGTTGTCTTCCAATGCATCCCAGTAGGTGGTGCCCAGGATTGCCCTTCAAATTGAAAGGCTTGATCCGCATTTGATGGTCCTTGGGATGTCAGCTGATCTGATACGGCCAGACGATCCATTCCGTGCCCCAAGTCAGACGCGGCTTTAATAGTTTCGAGTGGACGGTACTTACTCGCACCAGTTTCCCCTTCACGCTTTTCGCCATAAAGACTTCTAAATTTGCACCTCTCTTTGCATTTCGCGTACCACAATACTTCATCACAGATATTGCTCACGAAATCTGAGGAGAAGCCCGTTGTTTTTGCAAATGCAATCTGAGATACGAAGTTCTCCGCACCGAGCACCTCATCCATTACACACCGCACGAGGTGGACGTTTTCATCGCCGATTTGGACGAAGACACTGCCGCTTTCGGTGAGGAGTTCGCGGGCGGCGGCGAGGCGGTCGCGGAAGTAGGCAAGATAGGAGTGGATGCCAAGCCTCCAGGTGTCGCGAAAAGCACGGATTTGTTCGGGCTGGCGGGTGGCGTCTTCGGCCTTGCCGTCTTTCACGTCGCGTTTTCTGGTGGAGACCTGCCAGTTTGAACCGAAATTGATGCCATAGGGAGGATCGACATAAATCATCTGAACCTTGCCTTTAAGGCCCTCCTTTTCGGCAAGGCTCGTCATAACCATAAGGGAGTCACCCAAGACCATTCGATTCGCCCAATTCTGCTCGTGGTGGTAGAAGTCGATCAGATCTTCAAATTTGATACCGTTAAAATCAGCGAAGAGCGAGACTTGCCCAGGCGCTTCTTTTTTCGCCTCAGCCTTCAGATTCTCAATGATTGCTTGTGGGTGGATTTTTTCCTGGATGTAAATGGGGACCGCCGGCACAGCCAAATCTTGTGCATCCTGTTCGTCTTTGCCTTTCCAAACCAATTGAGGATCGAGGGAAGGGTCGCGCGGATAAAGCACCGTCTTAGGTTTTTTCTCTTGTTCAGCAACAAAATCGCGAAGTTCCTCCGTGGGAATGTTGCTGCGCTTGTCCTTGTGTTTGACAACCTCAATAGGAACGGATCTCTCCGCTTTTCTCCGAGCCATTTTTACCTCACGTTTCCAACTTGATTTTTTTCAATTCACCGCTGATCGTATTCTTTGCATCCCAAGGATCTGCAATCTCAAGGAAGGCCCACCGGCCGAAACCGCCGTGATTATTGACCGCAGGAACCCATAAATCCCTCGCCGTACCCACCTTAGCCGCCTTGTCCTTCTTCTTTTCACCCGTCACCTCAATAATGAGATTCAGCGGATCTCCTCTGCCATTGTGAAGGCACACGACGAAGTCCGGGATGTAATTCCTTTCCTCGCCGTTGATCGTGTAGGGAATCATGAAACCAAGATTGAAATTTTTCACGTAACAGACAACGTCATCCAATTCATCCTCCAAGACCTGGGCCATTTTCTGTTCCCAGGATTCCGTATCGGCCACCACGTGGCTGATATGGCACTTGGATGGATTGGTCACGTAGACGGGCCGGGTCGTGTCGAAATCGACGTATCGGGTGGAACCCACGGTGTCATAAGGTCGAAGAATCGGCTTGAGAATCTTTTCGCCTTGGTAAGATCGGACGATTGCCTTGTAAATCCGGTCGGAGGCGTCGTGGGCAAGCCCGATGAGCAAGAGCATCTGAGGGAAAGTGTTGTCTTTGCAGATCACGCATTCCGATAACCAGCGCTTGGCAACGGAAAGGAGTTGAGGAAAGAGCCACGATTTCACCTCGCTATCGAAGCGATGCTCCTTGGGCTTGTCCGATGAAATTTCACCATCCGCCCGGAAGTATTTCTCCAACGTGAGTTTTGCGAGGAGGAAGGCTACTTCTTGCGGACGACGGCGCTTCAAATCGTCTAGGGTATGAATGCTACTCTCACCAACGATGGGGGCATTTTCCGTCTTGGTCGGGACGTCGGCGGTCGTCAGGGCCAGTTTTGAATCATCCGTAAATCGAACCTCAAACCGTTCCTCCGGCATTTCAAACCGGTAGCCCAAGAGACGCGGGAACGTGATTTCACAATCAATACGATCCTCCAATGCACGCACGCGAGTAGGAGTCGGACCGGGCTTTGGATTGGAATTTGATCCGGAACAAGGAATAAATGAGAAAGGAACGCCGTAGACCTCGGCATACTCAGGCGTAAAGAAACTGCGTTCATCCGCCGCGTAACTCATGCGACGCAATCCACGACCGACCACTTGTTCACATAGAAGCTGCGTTCCGAAGGCGCGAACGCCAAGGATGTGAGTCACCGTATTGGCGTCCCAACCCTCCGTTAGCATGGAGACGGACACGACGCACTTCACGTGTTCGCCGAGCTTCCCCGGCTTGCCAACGGTGTTCATCACTTCGCGAAGGAGATCTTCATCCGTGAGTTCTTCGGCATCTCGACCCGGGAAACGAACACGGTATTCTTCTTTGAACTCATCGATTTCCTTCTTTGCCATAAGTTTGAATTCATCACTCATGGCTTCACCCGATTCGAGCTGTTCGCTGTCAATCAAGACGGTGTTTGGGTGCAGAGCCCACTTGTGGTGCTCTTCATTGCTGAAAATGGGTAGTTTGCCCGGAACAACGACGGAAGAACCGTCAGGCATCGGTTTTTCCCATCCCGCGACATAGTCAAAGACCAGCTTGGAAACATTGGTATTGTTGCACACCACGATAAAGACAGGAGGCGTCAGGCCTTTGAGCAGACGCGCTTCTTCGTTTTCCGCCCATCTGCGATAATTTTTTTCGTAATTTCCATAAAGGCTTTGGAGCGCGCCTTCCAATTCAACGGGAAGTTTCGGGTCTCCGAGGATCTCATCGGTTCGCCGCCCCTTCTTGGGTAGATGCTCACGAATGCGCAACCACAGGTCACGATAGGTCGGCTGTTCACCGGTCATGGAATCGTCGGCCACGGGCACACGAGGCACCTTCACAATCCCGGATTCAATGGCGTCAATCAGGGAAAAATCCGAAACAACCCATGGGAAAAGAGTTCCCTCGGGATACCCGGAACCTTTCAGAAAGAAGGGAGTCGCGGAGAGATCGTAAACCACTTTGGCGCCGATCTTCGACTTGATCGCCTCAAGCCCTGAGATCCAGATACGAGCCTCTTCGTCTCGTTTCTCCGCCTCTTTCTTTTCGTCCCCTTTAAGTTGCTCTCCTTCACCGTCAGGTTTTCGGCGGTAACAATGGTGGGCTTCATCATTGATGACCATGATATTCTTCTTGTTACCGAATTCACGGCAGACCCGATGGACCATTTGGTCGGGCGTTTCCGTAAAGGGACTATTTCCTTCACGGGCGAGAATACTCTTGGTAAGTTTTCCGGCCGAAACGCGTTCCTTAAGTTTGAAGGCATGGAAGTTGGTGATTAGAATTTTGGCCTTGCCGAGTTCCATCATCAAATCTGATGAAAGGACGTCGCGCTGGCGGTAATAATTTTCCGGATCGTTCGGAAGAAGGACTCGTAGACGATCGCGGATCGTAATGCCCGGAGTAACAATCAGAAAAGAATCTGAGAAACGAGCGTCTTGAGGATTGGCAAGTTTGTTGAGCGCGTGCCAAGCGATGAGCATCGCCATGACAACGGTTTTACCGCTGCCGGTCGCCATTTTAAGGGCCATGCGAAATAGCAGAGGATTGGCGGCCTCGTTTTCCCGGCGCAGGTCGTTCTCGATCCAGGGATCATATTTGCCGGCGACCTCGGTGATGTAGATCGCCGTCTCAAGGGCTTCAATTTGGCAAAAGAAGAGTTTCTTGTCGCGGGCCGGATTATTCCAATACTCCAGCAGAGCGCGCGTGGTTTTTGTGACGCTGGTATAGCCGCCGCTTCGCCATTGGGAAACTTTTGCGCGAACGCGATTGATAAACTTGTTTTCTTCGACCCGGTCTTGAGTCCATTCCGTATCAAATTGTAGTTGCTTGCCCTTCTTCTTGGGCCTCGCGACGGGGATAAAGTAAGAGCTGATCCGACGTGACTCAACGATTTCATCGGTGATGCCGTCATCCGTGAATCGAAAATGTCGATTTGGCTCTGCAAAGGGAGAATTGATGATGGGATTTTCGATGACGACTTGTTTCATGCATCACTCTCTGTTGATTTCTTATCTAACAACCGCGGCATCCGATCATGGCCCGCCAGTTCCGTGTATTGATGGAATTTCATCTTTTTACTTTATTATCCCCGCGCCTTTGACCACCGCTCAGCTCACTTTTAAGTTCTAAAAGCCGACGAATAAGAAACGGTTGAGGCATTCGCTTTCCGTTCTCCCAGTGGTTCACCGTGCTGTAAGTCACCCCTACCTTTTGGGCAAACTGCTCCTGTGTAAGATCCAGTTCTCCTCGCAATTTTTTGACTAGATTGGCCACCTCATTTGCTGTCATAAATTACCCCTCGTTTATGTAAGGTGACATAGTGTTCTACATGGTCCGTAGGGTGTCAACGAAAGCTTTTTGTAAGAGGAGTCAGAGGAAGGAGAAGTGCTCTTATTTGTTAAATTTCCTCAGCAGGTCGAGGACGGCCGCCTTCGGCGATGTCTTGCAGGCTTTGCAAATCAGATAAAGCTCAACGAGGTCCACACGCCGCTCACCCTGCTCGATCCGAGCCACGAAGGAATGCTCCCGGCCTAGTTTTTTGGCTAAGTCTCTCTGCGTATAGCCAGCCTTCTTCCTGATCTGCACGATTGCCTCATGGACCGCCCGCGCCATACGAGAGTGGATTGTCTTCTGCATGCTCGCATAATGCGATCAAATCAACGTTGCTTCCAAAATGAGAGCAGGATATACTCAAGGTTCCCATGAACCCTTCCAGCTTCGTAAAATCAGAACCCATCGACCTCAAGAACAGCAGCGAATTTAGTGAGAAATGGCTTCAGGAGAAGATTGCCGAGGACCCTTCGATCTTGGGGTTAGGTGACTTGATCCTCAAGGACAAGGAGCGGATTCAACCGGGGGCCGGTCGGCTCGATCTCCTTCTCCAAGACCCGGAGGATGACCGGCGGTATGAGGTAGAAATACAACTGGGGAAGACGGACGAGACCCATATTATCCGAACCATCGAGTATTGGGACATCGAAAGAAAAAGATACCCTCAATACGATCATTGTGCCGTCATCATCGCGGAAGACATCACCAGCCGCTTCTTGAACGTCATCAATCTCTTCAACAGCCATATTCCCCTCATCGCTATTCAGATGAACGCGTGGAAGGTCGGCAACCAAACGACGATCACTTTTACGACCGTCATGGACCTCCAAGAACTGGGCTTGGAGGAAGAAGATCAACCATCAGAGGCGACCGACCGGGCTTATTGGGAGAAAAGGGGTTCCAAGATTACATTGGAGCAGGTGGACGAGATC
Organism: Deltaproteobacteria bacterium; assembly: GCA_016180855.1. Classification (NCBI taxonomy): domain Bacteria; kingdom Pseudomonadati; phylum Myxococcota; class Myxococcia; species Deltaproteobacteria bacterium. Next base: position 11,784 of record JACPAL010000004.1, read on the forward strand.
GAGCGGCTCATCCAAGGCTTTGCATCTGGTTACAAGCTCAAGTACAACAAGTTTTACATCGGCTTGGCGAAGGATGGGCAACCTCTTAACTTCACGGTCATCCGACCCCGGAAAACTACGATGAATATCGACATCAAGCTCCCACAATCGAAGGAGATTGATGAAAAGATCGAATCCTTGGGCTTGGACATGCTGGCCTATGAAAAACGGTACGGCAACTACCGACTGCGACTCACCAAGGAGGACTTGGAGAAGAATAAGGACGCCCTGGTGCAGTTAATCCGATCTGCTTGGGAGAAGATGTCGTAAGAAGAGGGAACTTCTCTTTCTCCTGTAGAAATCACTGCCCATCGGTGCTACAAAGTCAGAAGGATGGCGCGTAAAAACACCACACCTCAAAAGCCCAAGTATCAGTACACAGATAAAGAAACCTTCGTTCGGGCCCCGGGAGCGAGGCTGAGGGTATGGAAAATCAATGGCGGCTCATGTTAGGGGCCCAGTAATGTCGAGGGCAAAATCTCCGCCAATCAGTTATGAGGGGGCGCTAGCTATCGCGAAAAGAGAACTCCGACTGCTCGATCACCTTAGTGATGTCGCTATGGGTCATGATTTTATTCCTAAATCCCTTGTATACCTCAATGATGATACCCTGGATCGTGATGAAGCACTAAGGAAGGCGGCAGAAATTGAACTAGAGAACGCGATGAAGACGAAAAGTGCCTATAGTTTTGATAACGCTTGTGAGCTTGTCGCAAATCTGGTTGAGCGGGGGAAACCATTATCGGGTAAGTTGGCCCAGTGGGCCGCATCTATCCTGAGAAGTCATGAAGGATGGGCGAGCCTTTCAGATGGCAAGCGGATAAAGCGCCCCCGGCAGCATGGCCCTGCTCCTCAAAAAAATTATTTTCGCAATGAGGCAATAATTGAAGCGATTGATGCCTTGCGCAAAAAAGGACTGACCCCGGGGCGGAAACTGGACAGGGGTCGTCCACACTCCTCAGAATCATTATGTGCCTTCGACGTGGTGAAGTCTGCTCTTGCGGGACAAGGGGTGACTTTGGGTGACAAAGCTATTGAGACCATCTGGCATAGTCGCCCTAGAGCTAGCAGAAGAAGTTCCCCTTTGACGAAGTAGCGATTTGTTTCCGAAGCAGTCCCTAAAAGTTACCCCCTTAACGTTCAGGTTTAATTCCCACCATTTTTATTCCAAAACGGTGCTGTGAAAAACAATAAAAGTCATTGGCAACCGCATAGTGCCGAAGGAGGACAGTGATGCCTGAACATGATCATCCCGTTATCTTGCGGCGCAAAGATGTTGAACGCAGAACGGGCTTGAAGCGATCAACCTTGTATCAAAAAATTTCCATCGGTGCCTTTCCACGACCTATCCAGATTGGCCCGAGGTGCGTTGGTTGGCTCATAGACGAGGTGGACAGCTGGATTCGTAAGTGTGTCGAAACGTCCCGAAACTCAAACAAACAACAAGGAGGAAACTAAAATGGACAACAACATACCGCGACTGCCTCTTAAAGGGTGTGACATGTGCGAGGAATCCTTTCCCGAGAGTGTTGTGCAAGCGAAGCCCAATAAGCCCATCGAGGGGGAGCCACCAAAAGAAAATTTTTTGTATAAGGATAGAATCTGTTTTTTCCACGAACTTGTGCGGTCCGTTATTGCTCTTGAGGAAAAGGAATACAATATGAACTACTGGCAGAATTGTGACGCAGATGAGCGGATGTGCCTGGAAGATATGTTGGCCGCCTGTGGTGATTATTCATCAAAATTACTGAATGAACGACGGTCGCGCCAGCTTTTGCTGGATTCTGGTTGTCGCATAGTAGGTCAAGGATATTTTGGCAACGGGGTGAAACTTCTAATAGGCACATCAGAAACTACTCTCCGGCTCTGCCTCGTCGTAACACCATCTGAGCACGCTAGGGCAAATGATGAGTTAGAGGATTTCAGAAAATTTGACTGTCCTCCCTATTGTCGAAGAGAGGTCCATCATTGGCGGCATGATCAAAAACAACCCGACATCGAATTGATTGGATTAAGTACCGGGAATAGATCCTCACTGGCTGCGCAAAGCAATCCTCAAAGTTGCCCCAAACAGTCAAGCATCTCGGAAAGCATTGAGTCAGAGGCGAGAAACACGCAGTGAGCCTCTCAACCCGAGAATACAGAAATGAGCGCCGCAGAGAGAGTCAGTTTTTCCACAAGCTGATCTCAAGAAACCCTCTCAGCCCAAAAACTCTGGAATGGATGGCCGAGAACGGTAAAGCGTATAGCTCAGCGACATTGGATCGCTACGGTGTTCACGAGGGCGTTCTTGCTCGTTATCAAAGAAACGGCAGCTACTCGCCAGCTGGTGGCTTCCGAGGATTCGTCTGTCACCTCAGTGTGATCATCATACCCGTTGGGCCTGTCCAGCGTTGTTATGCGTATGAACTTCCGAAGAGAGAACGCTGGCGCGTGATCCCTGCTGGTTACGGCGCGCAGTGGTTGGGAGACTTGTCTCTATCCGAACTGATCCTTTGCGAGGGTGAGTGGGACCTCTTTCGGCTCCATGACGAGGGCTTCCACAACGCAATCACTCACACAGCCGGTGCGGGGACCTTTCTCAAAGAGTGGGTTCGCCTATTCCAAGACAAGAACATCTTCATTGTCTACGACGTGGACGCCGTTGGCCTCAAAGGGGCTCGTAATACAGCGAGGCTGCTGCATGAGGTTGCCAATGTCAGATTAGTAAAACTACCGCTGAAGGGAACCCCAGAGGAAAATGACGTTTCGGATTTCTTTCGTTTAGGGGGAGCTGCCGATCAACTGAGGGCTCTATTACGAGAAGGGAAAAAGTATGAGCGACCGATTTTTTTCACAAGAAGGGACCGAGCTTTCCTGCGAGCTGGACGGATTTCAATATAAGATCCTTTCGTATACCTGCTCATCAGATGGGCTTGGAATTAAGGCCGTAGTCTCACTCAGTAAAGATGGACACGAAATGATCCGTGATGAGGTCAAACTTTGGACCCGAAAGTCGAGAAGTAAATTCTATGAGTCGATTACTGATAAAGAAAAAATCGACAAGCACTTATGCAAAATCGAGGATGAATTAAAACTTTTCGTGCACGATTTTCTTGAGGGTTCTAAGAAGGACGACGCCCCGAAAGAATTGTTAGAAGAGGAAAAAGCCGAGGCTATGAAACTGTTGTGTGATCCTAGCCTCCTCTTTAAGGCCGGACAGGCCATCGCGAAAAATGTTGAAGGAGAGCGCGAGAATACTTTGTTATTATACCTTGCCCTTACATCAAGACACTTGGCGAGACCAATCAACATTGTGTTCAAGGCCGAGTCGGCAAGTGGGAAGAACTATGTCGTTGAAAATACCCTGAAACTCTTCCCCTCCAACGCTTACTTGAATATGAGTGGCATGTCAGCGCAGGCTCTTGTCTATCTGCAAGAGAGTTTCTCTCATCGCTTCCTGATTATCGCAGAGATGTTGAACCATAGAGGAAAGGAAGCGGCTGACTATAATCTAAGAACTCTTCTCTCAGAGGGTCGGCTGATCTTCTATGTTGTCACGTCCGATCCGAAAACGAAGCAATTTGTAACACAAAAGGTCGAGCGAGAAGGCCCCACAGGTTTGGTGACAACAACCACCAGCCCCTCTCTGCACCCGGAAAATGAGACGCGGTATTTTTCGTTGGCTCTCAACGAGTCGGATGAACAAACAAAATTGGTCAAAAAGAGACAGGCACGGTCCTTCATTGAAAGGCCACAGCAAAAGAACGACTGGAAAATCTGGAAAGACGCACAGAATTTACTTGAACCTGTAAGGATTCAAATTCCTTTCGCCGAGTCTCTTGCAGACCTCTTACCTGACAAACCAATTCGGATAAGACGCGACTTTCCTCGTCTCTTAGCCATCATCGAGGCAAGTGCCTTGTTACATCAATTTCAACGTCAGTCCTTTGTTCAAGACAGCACAAGGGTGGTAACGGCAACACTGGCTGACTATTATTTCGCCAGAGCGGTTGCGGGGAAAACGTTTGTCGAGTCGCTGCACAGTATACACCCTAGATTAAGGCTGGTGGTCGAAACGGTGGGAGACCTGTCTGTAAGCGATATGTCTGTCTCAACCCTGCAAATCGCACAGAAGACTGGTCTATCCAAGCAGTCGCTTTCAAGGTGGCTCAACCGGGCCGTTACCAATGGGTATCTGGAGTGTCCCGACAATGAGGTCGAGGGCAAGCAAAAGCATTATAAACCTGGGCTGGAACTTCCGGAAGAAGGCGTCTCGGTTCTGCCCTCAGTGGAAGAGCTTGCAGAGCTGGTTCCACGAACGGGACAGGAGATCGCCTTTTTTGACCCCCTTACGGGGGAGGAGACCAGGCTTGTTTGGGACGATGAGGCTAAAAAAAATCTTTGTATGGGGGTGCGCTGAGACACTGGAACGGTTCTACAGACCGTCTCACCGTCTCAGTGCAACCCCTATGAGAAAAAATTATGGGTTGGGTTCTCGTAAAGAAAACTGAGGAAAACAGGGTCTTCTCTGACAGCCGCACGAAAGACCGTGTTTGGGAAGCCTTCTTACTTGAGGAAGGCAAATTAACGCCGCTCAGTGAGGAGTCGATCAGGGAGAAAACTGTCATGGAGCTTGTCAATGGCCCCTATATTCTCCGAATGGATCTCCCCACCCAGGGGCGGGTCTACTTCGTTGGAACTGACGAACCCTACCTGAAACTCATCGGCGAAGGGAAAACTGTCCGGTGGCTCCATGACCTGTTTGAGGGCGTGAGACAAGACCTGATCCGGAAGGGACTGCCTGCCAACACCTCGATCTATCGTTGGACTGTCTCGCAGGTTTGGACCCATCAGGCGACCCTTGAGACGTTTCAGGGGGCCACAGTAACCACTTAAAAAAGGAGAACCCAATGGAAGAACCCAATAAAATCGCAGTCCCACTCAAGGCAGTAGAAGATTGCGTTGATTGTAAAGAGATCGTGCAAAAGCTTGTAAATGAAGGGAGGAAAGATATCAAATTTGACGAAGGCGCTTTGAGAACGAGTTTTCTCTGCCCCCATCCCTGCGTCTGCTATTTTCATGAACAGTACCGAATCCTAAAGGACGCCAACCGTCGTATAGAGGCAGGAGCTAGCTTTGAAGAGCAGAATAAAATTGTACAAGAGGCTAAGCATAGAATTGCTGAGCACTTAATGACTGGTGGTTTTGTCCCGGCGGATGACTGGGATGATCCTTCTGATAACATTAATCGGGCAATAAAGGATTTTGAGGAATACTATTTTGAAGGTGGGGGATTTGCCCCAGAGAACTTCAAAGGCTGATATGGCACGAAACCACGCCAACATTCCCCATGATTCTGGCGGAAAAACTGACTCGGAAGTCCATGACTCGCAAGGCGATTCACTTGACCCCACCCCCCCGTCAAAAATCGATTTGAGAGATGCACACGCGGTCCGTCGCGAGCTTGCTTCTGTCTATCGAGACATGCGGTCAGGTAAAATTGAATCCCAGCACGGTACCAGACTTAGTTACGTACTCGACCTGCTTCGGCGGGCTTACGAAACCGCCGTGCTTCAAGAACGGCTTGAACTTCTGGAACGCACCATCGACCATCGGAGAAACTGCCCATGAAAGCCGACCGAGTTGCGAAACTGTATGGTGATCTAACAAACAAAGAAAGAGCCGCTTTGTATTTTCGCTACATCTGCGACCGGAATGAGCTTGAGATGGACCGCGTGGAATCATCTGTTCCTTGGAAGAATTACTGCTGCATTGATTTTCAATATAGCGACTGGCGAGATAGTTTTTTCCATATGGCCTTAGTCTGGGCTTTAGACTGCTGGCGGCTTCGCACACGACAATGGGCGGCATTTGCACTCATCCACCTTCTTATGCAAAGTGGGGAGCGAGATCAGGCACACGAGGTGATGGCTGAGCATAAACGTCTAGAGGCGCGTTTGCTGGCGATGGACCGAGCCCTAGAGGTCACATGTGCCGAACATGGATTGGAGGCTGAAGCCGTGCGACGGCTAACAGGCACGCCAACATTCGACCCCCTGTTTCCCGAACTTGACCCTGATTCTGGTTATCAGGCCGAGGTGCAATTGAATCTGTCCCGCTGTTTGCCGGTCAGATAGAAAAGGAGATACGCGCTTAAATCGCTTGTCAAACCACGAGGACTGTCATTTATGAGTATGGAGATGATGCCGCCCCCCATCAACCCGAACAACTACGCCTTCATCGACAGTCAGAATTTGAATCTGGCGATCCGGGAGCAGGGCTGGGTCCTCGACTTCAAGAGATTCCGAAAATACCTGGAAGACAAATACAAGGTCTCGAAGGCGTTTCTTTTCATCGGGTTCATTCCTCAAAACCAAGACCTGTACACATCACTTCAGAAGGCGGGCTACATTCTCGTCTTCAAGCCCACACTGTCTTTGCCAGACGGTAAGGTGAAGGGGAACGTGGACGCGGAACTCGTCCTTCATGCGATGGTCGAGTATCCGCATTACGACAAGGCGGTGATCGTCACCGGCGACGGCGATTTTTATTGCCTGGTGGACTATCTCAAGAAGAACGACAAGTTGTTGAAACTGATGATCCCAAACCGGACTCGGTACTCGTCCTTATTCAGAAAGCTGATGAGCCATATCGTTTTTATGAACGAGTTGAGAGGCAAGCTGGAGCACAGTAAGGGGTAAAAAAAAGAGGCATTACCTCAGGGACGAAACCCTTCGGATAGCCTCAGATCGTGATTCAAGATCATTATCCCATGACGGAAGGCAACGTCAACATGGAATTGAGTGAGATTCAAGGGTGGGGGCAACTTTGGGGGCATCTCGATTGACGGCGAGAGATGAAGTCTAGTAATTACAGAGGTTTATAAGGCGGGTTCAATTCCCGCCGCCTCCACAATTTAGTTGTCCAGTAATGTCCCATGAAGTTCAAAAGCCTGAGTAAAAACGGGCTTTTGAACTTTACAAGCAGTCTGGAAACTGCTCGAAAGGAGGTTGGACGAGGGTGAAATGAAGCACACAAATAAAAGATTCTTTGAAAGGCTAGGTTCGTTTCCGAACACACGGCATGGAGCCGACGTTCACCCTTCAAAGAATCAACCGCACCTTAACAAAACATGGCGGATTTTGTAAACAGACCGATGAACAGATTATTTACTTGGGAGATCGACGGGAATTCCTTGCAGGGTATCAACTTCCTTCCTTAGCCCATTGAGTTGATCTTTCATTTCCTGTTGTGCTTTTTGGGATTCTTGTAATTTCCGCAGCATCTCTTGCTCTCGATCGGTACTCTCTCGAATAAAATCCTGCTGCCTCTGAAGCAAGGTGTATTGACTGACTGAATTGTCCCCGGCAAAAGAGGGATAAGGGACTCCAAAGAAATTTAACAAAGAGGCAATCTTTGGTTTTAATAGATTTGCGTAAAGGGGAAGAAAAACATCTTCTCCGATCTGATAAAAAATTTGCAGGGCTGAGATGGCGAAGAGACCCCCGAAAATCATCGGATGCTTATTTTTGAAATTAAGCAGCGGTTTCCAAAAGTTTAATCGGAAAAACTGAAAAGTGACTCCAAGCGCAAGGAAAGCCGGGAGGCCCCCGATTGGGTAGGAGAGAGGGGCCATTTTTTCGATAAGCTTCTGATTGGATGGACGATCGTTACGGAGTTGAAGGGACCCTGAACCTCGATCAGAATTGACAGGCCGGATCATGAAGGTCAACTTCTAAGCTGGCCTAAAAATCCTGTCAATCTTCTATTAAGTCGTCTGACCAATGAACATGGGGGGCCGCCCAAACCGAACGACCTTTTAAACAGGCTTGAAAACGAGTGTGGGTGTGCTATATTTACGGCGTATGGAATCAGTCTCCCATTTTATTGATTGTTCCAAAGATGTACTGGGTGGCGAACCGGTGTTCAAGGGGACACGGGTTCCTGTGCAAACACTTTTTGATTATCTGGAATCTGACCATCGTCTCGAAGAATTTCTGGATGACTTTCCCACAGTCAGTCGTGAACGAGCTATCGGTGTCCTCGAGTTTTCCAAACAGACGGCACTGTCCCAGGCGGTATGAAAATCCTCTTGGATGAATGCCTCCCACGGCGTCTCAAGAAATTATTGGGACAGCACGATGTTGTTACCGTACCCGAAAAAGGATGGTCAGGAACCAAGAACGGCGCTTTGCTTCAATTGGCAGCCTCGGAATTTGATGTGTTCATTACCGTCGACAAAAATTTGCAGTATCAACAGAATTTGAAAGAGGCCCCGTTGGCAGTCGTTGTTCTGGTTGCCGCTGATAACAAAATCGAGACTTTGACGCCGCTGATGCCGAAGGTTCTCGATGCCCTGACAAAAACACCACTGCCGTCTGGAAGCTCCATAAGAATCTCTGCTGCGTAAAAAGTTGGGGGCAACTTTGGGGGCGTTTCCCCGAGCTGAAAACTGTCCCGGCCAGCGTCCGACAGTTTTTTTCTACTTCAATGGCCAGCATCTTTTTATCGGGTAGGGCGGCTCTGCATGCGGTGATTAGGAAGAATAATCACCGCATATTGTGCGGAGATTGTTCTTGCCTTTTGCGGTGAATCGGGCCCATAATAACCGCAGAAAGTGCGGAGATTATGACGACCTATATCCATGAGCTGAAGGCGTGGCCGAAATTCCGTTGGGACCATGAACGTTTGGCCTCCAAGCTGGCCGCCGTACGGCACCGGCAGGGACGGTTCATTGGCCGGATGGAGGCACTTGGATTCAAGCTGCGCGCGGAAGCTGCCTTGGAGGCCCTTACTGAAGAGGTCATTAAGTCAGGCGAAATAGAAGGTGAGATCCTCGACAAGGACCAAGTCCGATCCTCGATTGCGCGCCGGTTGGGTATGGATATCGGGGCATTGAGACCCGCCGACCGCAACGTGGAAGGGGTTGTCGAAATGATGCTCGATGCCACTCAAAAGTTCGCCGATCCGCTGACCGCTGACCGCTTGTTTGGATGGCACGCCTCTCTGTTTCCTACCGGGCGTAGCGGCATGACCAAGATCACGGTCGGGGCATGGCGTAAAGACAAGGCCGGCCCGATGCAGGTTGTTTCCGGTGCGGTGGGCCGCGAGCGGGTCCATTACGAGGCACCCGCTACGGGACGCCTGCACTCGGAGATGAAGGCATTTCTGAATTGGTTCAATAAAGATGAACCCGCCGATTTGGTTCTCAAGGCAGGCGTTGCTCACCTTTGGTTTGTCACCATCCACCCTTTCGACGACGGCAATGGTCGTATGGCACGCGCCATCGCCGACCTTACGCTCGCGCGCTCAGAGAACAGTGTGCAACGCTTCTACAGTATGTCGGCGCAGATCCGGGAAGAGCGAAAGGCCTATTATGACATTCTCGAAACCACACAGAAGGGCAACCTCGACATCACGCCCTGGCTCGATTGGTTCTTCTGCTGTCTTGATCGCGCCTTTGACGGCGCAGAAACCATTCTCGCGGGTGTGATGAAAAAAGCACGCTTTTGGAAAGAACATGAAGGCCAATCCTTGAACAACCGGCAACGCCTTGTCATCAACCGTCTTCTCGATGGATTTGAAGGTAAGCCCGAGTCGGGCAAGCTTACTTCGTCGAAATGGGCGAAGTTAGCCAAGTGCTCGCAGGATACGGCGCTGCGTGACATTGACAATCTAGTCGTGCGGCACATCCTGGTCAAAGACCCAGCACGTGGGCGCAGTACCAGCTACGCTCTTGCAGAGACTCTACGAAAGGAACCTTCTGATGAATGAACATGGGTGCAACTGACTTGACGACTTAAGATGAAATCAAGTGATCATGAGAACTTAGATGGTTAGGTCGATTCCCCCCGCCTCCACATATTGATAGTCCAGTAAAGTCCAAGAAAGTCCATCACACATGCTGGTGCCAGGCACGCGTGGCGATTCGCACTGCTCGACTCGTTCAGCCACGCGATCGCCGCTACATGTTCAGGACGCGGATCGGGAATGGAAAGGACAAAACCCATTGCCGGATGGCAAGTTATTGAAATTGCTTATAAATCATCAGGATTGAGAACAAAATGCCTGTCTGAGCGGCGACCTATTCTGGATTGATGCAACGGGGATCGGTGGGATTCATCTCACAATCAGGTTCGTCCGATTGGATCGGAGGGGTGTTCCCGTTGTTTGTGCCTGTGGTATCATCGGGGTCAATTCTTCCGTAATTGCGATCCCACACAGCACGGTCAACCTGTTCCCCTTGCGAATTTCGGTCGTCGCAGAGGCTCGGTTGATCCGGATCTCGGAACGTCCGCTGGTCTAATTCACAATCGTCTTGTTTGAAAGAATGTACGGACTCTTCAATACAGGTCACAACCATTGGTCGTTCTCCCGTCTGATTAGGGTCCTCCGGGTCCGTTCGACCGGGATCTCCATTATAATCGATGTCTTCGCCCCTTTCTTTTGCCTGCTCCATCATCTCCCTCTGGCACTCCTCAGGGATCTGACTTCCACCCGATGCGGGATCAATCGGCGTGGTGGTTGTTTTGTCCGAAGGGGGATCCGTATCCTCTTCCTCCTCCTCTCTCTCTTTCTTCGGAGGAGGGTTTTGCGGCGGGGGATTCTGGGAGGCGACTTCGGCGATATCAGCATTCGTCAACTCGGGGGCACGACCCGTTACTGTGTTGGCCATCGGTTGACTAGACTGACTCTGGCCATTTGCCGGTGTCGTGAAGCTGTAAGTTTCTCCAAACATCGGTCCACCGGTGAAGGTAAAGTTTCCACTCCCACCAGCTGTAATGCTGCCACGGCCTCCAAAACCATTAACGGAAAAAGAGCCTGCAGACCCGACCTCGCCACGGTCGTTGACACTGATCCCCTGGGTGACGCTCCAGTCCGCGACATGCTCGATCGGATTTGGATCCACGGTTTGTGGCGGCTCACCAGAAATTTTCATTAAAGTGGCGAGCATATTCTGAGGCTGAAACTTCGTGCTGGGTGCCATACAGGAAAGGATCCCCATCATCTTTAAGAAATCCGGCCTGCTCTGAGCGATGCAGTTTTTCAGCTTCGTAGTCGGATCCAGACTGGCGGATGCCCGGACCTCATCGAGGAATGTCCGGGCACTGCCGCAGGTATCGATGTTTGCAGGATCCGTCCTAGGGGATGCCCTCTCGTCTGCCTGGAGATCTGGAATACCACCGGGACCGTTTTCGGCACGGCACTGATTTCTGACGTTCAGTTCTTCCGAATCACCCAGACTTTTTAATTCCTCAATCAAGGCCTCCATGTCGGAGCTGTATTTTAGGTTAACGACAAACTGTGTGGGGAGAACGCTTAAAGACGCTTCATGCAACGGCATGACGGTGAACCATAGACCTCTTTCTTTTTTTGATTTTGAAGGTCGTTTGGTGATTTTTTCCTTAAGAAACCTTTTGGCAGCCTGCCTTTGAGTGAGATCGGTTTGTCTCTTCACCTTTGAGAAACAATAATGGGGAGAGACGGTCAGTGAGAGCGCGGTCATGAGGACGGCCCCAACAATTCTTTCTAATAGAAAACTGTTCATTATAGCTATGTTTAGCAACACCCACGCCAGCGGCGGTAATTTTATAACTAATTGATATTAATGTATTTTATAAACATTTAGCCTTGATATTATTGAGAGGCTTCGGAATCTCGCCCCATTTCGAGGTCTCGAAACCCCAAGGGGGCAGGCGGTAAGCATCGGGAGTGCCGTGGAATACAGGGAGGGTCTTTTGGATTTAGCTCCACTCAATTGGAAGACATTGTCACAAGCATGGACGGCGCCGGGGAATCATGTTACTCTACAAATAGAGAGGGGATTGATGCAGTAGGTGAGGATAGTCATGGAGAAACGGACAAAAAAGGGTGTGATCTGTTGCCTTGTCGTTCTCCTTGCCACGGCATTTTCATTGGTGGCTAACGCAGAACAGAGTATCTTGTTTGAGGTCTATAAATATCACGGCTCAGAAAAGGTTCCTCTTCCTAATTATCCGATAAGGTTGTTCAAGCTGGTCATTGAGGGAGAGGAAGGGAATGATCACATTGCTTATCGTCTCATCCGTGCCGGTAGAACAGACGAAAACGGGGTGGTTCGGCTCGGGGGTTTCACAGACGACGGGTGGTATAGGCTTGAGCATCGGTTGTTGGGAAGAGACCCCCCTTTTGAGGCGATATCTTCTTTGTATATCTGGGCCGGGGGCGGGTCCGGCGTTGGAGGCTATATCGACGCTTTGAGTGGGGTGGGTGGCCCGATCCAAGTTCGTATTCCTTGACTGGCCGATTCCCAAAAAATCGCTTCGATCATCTTCGAAGTTTTTTGTTAACAGCTGGGTGCAGCTTTGCCGGTTCATCGAGAATATCCAGCAGACGACGGGCGCAATAGATCCGATTGCGTTTTGCATCGTTTGTCTGCTTCAGGATCCCTCCCTTCTCCAACTTATCGATGGCACGCTGGGCCGTTGGAAAGGCAATCAGGTGTTTTCTGGCAATACCGCCGACCGTCATGAAGGGATTAGTCATGCTGTCATCGATCAAGATCAGGCAATTCTTGTCGGACTTGGCCGTGAAGCCCTGTCTCCATCGGGCAGCCGTTTCCTGCATTCGCTTGATCCTCCCCACGGCATCTTCCGCCTGACGCGCGATGCCGTTGAGAAAGTATTCAATCCAGCCCTCCCAATCCCCGGTTTCTGTTATGGCATGAAGACGGGCGTAATACTCGTCTCTCGTTGCCTCAAAAAAGGCGCTGAGATAGAGAATCGGTGAAGGGAGGATGCCTCGCTCCACAAGATACAAGATAATCAGCAAACGGCCCACGCGACCGTTCCCGTCCAGAAACGGATGAATCGCCTCAAATTGCGGATGAATCAGACCGATTGTCACCAGAGGTGGTAATCTGGATTCATGAAAAAACTTTTCCAGCGCGCTCAGGCAATCCATCAACATCGACGGAGGTGGAGGAACGTAGGTTGCGTTTTGCAACGTGCACCCGGCAACACCGATCCAGTTCTGGGATCTTCTGAATTCACCCGGAGTCGCTCTGTTACCGCGGACTCCTTTCGTCAGATGTTCATGGATCTCGCAAATCAGGCGCAATGAGATAGGCAAAGTCTTGAGACGTTTGATCCCATATTCCAGAGCTTTGACATAGCTTTCAACTTCTTTAAGATCGGAATGATCCTGACTTGTTTCCGCGCCTGCTTCATCCGCGAACAACTCCGCCAGTGAAGTTTGGGTGCCTTCAATACGACTCGACAACACCGCTTCGCGTCGGACAAAGGGACGAATCAACAGATGAGGATTGGGTAGACCGGCGCCAACCATCGCCAACTGACCGATGAGACGATCCGCATCAGACAAATGCCTTGCAAGCCGTTCCTGCCATTCTATGGGGGGAGGAAGTGGATCGGGGACGTACGCCTGATACCCTTCCGGGCAGCGGATCTTTTTCCCATGGACTTTCAGTTGGTTAGCCATGTTATTGATTCGATAATAAGAACATCGTTTATTAACGATTTTATATAATACCGTTAATAGTAAAGCAAGTGATTAAGTCCGACCCATTCCATTGTTCGACGATCAGTTGGTCTCGTTCATCGTATGAGAGATAGGGAGGAAGCAACCATTGAACAATCGATATCGATAAGTGGTTTAAATGTTGGCCACACGACCTTGCGATTCACGCTCTCGCTCCGTTCCGGCGAGTCACTTTTATTCCGGTCTCATAGGCCGCTCCTATCAGACCGAATTCGGCGCTTGGGAACAGTCGTTCTTTCAAAAAATTACCACCGGCTCAGAGATTGCCTCTACTTTAGGCACCTCGTTTGGGATGAACCTCGCTATGAGAGGCGTCTCACCGACCCTCATGAACGGCGTGGCCCGTTTGGGGGTCCGAGCCCCCCTGCCCGCGATGCTCGTCTCAACGACCGCCCTCTCGATGCTCACCTCGGCCGGCATGACACTCTTCTCACGACTGACTCAAGGGGTTCCTGAGGATCAGGGCTTCTTTCAACAATGGAGGGTCTCACTTTTCTACTCCCTCCCTGCGATGATGATGAGCCGAGGGGCGATGCAAAAATGGGGATGGGGTATGACGCTTCTCCAGGATACCGCCATGGAACCGGTCCAGGCAGTTACATCCGTTGCCTTAAGCTGTGGCATGAGTGGTGTCGGCTGGTTGCCCGAGACAAACATGAGATTGGGACAGCTCTTTAAGAGGGAGCTCACCGAAGGTTTATTCTACATGGGTGCCGGCCGTGGAACGGGGAAGGTGATCGACTCGGCTTGCTTAAGTCCCCCGACCACCACACCGTCCGAACACTTCCGTATGACAGATAAAAGAGGCTGTCATACGGGGTATTTTGAATATCAATTGGACGACCAAGGACGCATTTGGACACGCTATGCCCCGATCTTGGCGACCAGACCATTTGAGATTCCAGTGACTGAGTTCCCATCGGCTACCGAACTAAAGGCGCGCTTCCAAAAGGTCGCCGGCCCCTATATATACGTCTACGATGAGGCACGGCGCGTGATCACCGTAACCCCGAAACCGGAAGCCGCGAAAATGGGCTTTCTGCTGCGCGGCGGTCGTTTGGTCGAGGTCGACCGGGAGATTGCAACGCAATGGCATTTGCACGACGGCTCCGGTGGGCCCAAACTACCAAGGGGTGTCAAGATTGAAGGGATCCAGGTGAGTGGCGAGATCATCGCGGCACGCGGTTCGGACGGCATTTTGTATCTTTACAAGCCGACCGTGCCGGATGCGGAACTGCCGGTGAAGTGGTCCTCGAACAACGGCACACCGTTTGGCGGCAAACTCCACTTTCCAAAGGCGCGCGATTGGGCGTTCGGTTTGAGCATTGGTGTGAAGCCCTCGGAGCGGCCGACGCTGGAGATCATGAACCCCCACACCGATATCGATAACTATTATGAGGGGGCCGATGGTGGAAAGGCGTTCTACGGCTTCACTGCGACGGTCGGCATCCTCACCGAGAACGGCCGCGAGATTCGCTATTGGGACACCGGTTTGCCAGCCGACTTTCAACGTGGTTTTCTCACCCCGTACCGCGGGCGCGTGGTCGGGGAGAAACTAGCTCAGGCAGGGTCCACTTGGCTGCTCTTTGGCCGGGACAACGGAGTGCCAGGCCTGTGGGTGAAGGGCTACGATCATGAAATGCTCGGCTCAACACCGGGTCTGCGCTTCGTATTCGACCCGCCAAAGATCCGAAAGGACAGAATTTACGACTTGGCCGAAGCGGAGCGTTACGTACCGCTCCCGCCCTGGCAGCGCATCGTCCTGCCAACGCTGGAGGGCGAAGCGATCGTTACCGATCGCATCGGCATTCACTCGACGGGGCAAGGCAACCAGGCACGCGAGATTACGATCGAAGGGAAAGACACGAGTGGAGCCTCAGGCTACTACAAAAAGTCCCTTGACGACAACGACTGGACCTTTATTCCAACCGGCGAGGCGTTGGGTGGAAAACGGATTACGCCAACGGATACCGTAACACCGACCAGGCCGCTGACTCACGACTATCCATTCGGCAAGTGGGACGGCCTTCCCGGCGCTCCGATTGTACGGATGGAGCTCAACGATTTCCATCCATTCTCTACCCTCGACGAGGCGAGCACGTTGCGTATCACCCTCAGATCAGGAAAGGAAATCGACGTGCTGCTGCGCACCACCGATGGCTACTCGCCGCTGAAACACGATGCGCGAGACGATGCCGCCATCAACAAGGGCATTGGCGAGGAGAAAGTCCTTACGGGTACCCTCGAAGTGCCACCGAACGTTGAAAACGGCCCCGATCCCGAGGTCCGCCTGTTTGTCAGGAAGTATTTGAGTCCCTACCACCATATTCCAAACCTGTTCGTGGTCGATGCCGACCTCGACCATGTCGACATCTACACGGAGGGTCGCTACCGAAGGAGCGACAAAGGCTTCGACTACGGTCACGTTCCCAAGCTTTCCATCTCGGTAAAGCGGGATGCGCGCGGCGAGAGCGAGTACGAACTGTCGGCCAATAACCCGGCGCTTAAGCCCGGAGCGAACATGCCGGCTCAAAGACTCGAGGAGATCATCGCCAACAACAAGGCCCTGAAAAGGGTGTTGCGCAGTGACGTCTGGTCGCGGCGCTGGCGCCACATGAGCATCTCAAGCCGGACTTTTGCTGTCCACACCGTGTCGAAGGCGGCGTTCTTCTTTATGGACCTGTTTGGTATGACCCGGAGAAAGCACATGGGGCCGATTTCGGACATTGTGCCACGTTTCATGAAGGGGCATCTGCGCGCACACGATTTTTATACCCCCGAGGCTTACGATCGCGCTGTTCGGATCATCGAAGAAAACATTCGCCAGGCACGCACATGGAGAGATTCATAGGGGATGAAAAAAGGCATGGTGGAAAGACAGTTCCTTATTGAGTTCCCAACTGTCTGTCGTGACAGGAGCTGAGTACTTCGACTCGTAATTACTATGACGTATGTACAAAGCCAAAAAAATCAACAAAATTACTCGCTCAGCACTAGTCCTGAGTAAATAGATTCGTCACCGAATTTATGAATCGAAGGACTAAGCAACCACTGGGCAAGAATCGCCCCGATCATCGCCAAGAACATGTCACTCTGCGTATCCCACACATACCCTTGAGTCCCCAAAAATGCCTCCGCCCCCTCCGCTGTGGCAACTGCTACCCACCACTCCACCATTTCATAAACGGCACTGATCGCAAGACAGATCGAGACAACAATCGTAAAAAGCCATTTTCCGGCTTTAAGCGGAGAGGTTCGAATGAGGATTTCTCGGGTAACGATTGCCGGAATAAACCCTTGAGCCAGATGTCCCACTTTATCGTAGTGATTGCGGCCGAGTTCAAATGTATCGCGAATCCAATTAAAGAGCGGCACCTCGGCATATGTGTACTTCCCCCCTATACACAGGATAATCGCGTGGAGGCAGATCAGAAGATAGGTGAGACGGGTCAATGGAAACCGTCGGTAGGTTACCACCAGGAGAATCAACCCGGTCATCGCGGGAGCGACCTCTAAAAACCAGGTAAAATAATCATGTGGCCTCCAGGCAGACCAGAGAAAGATGATTAAAAAACAGGAAAAAAGCGTTGAGAGGTATGTTTTCATCCGTTTGGGGAAACGAGTTGATTGAACTTACCGTATTTTTTCCTTTCTATCAAACTGAATCATGCTAAAATCCGGCCTAAACTTAAATAAGGGGGAAAACATCATGACAGAAACATCAGCTCCCAAAAATATCATCGGTTTCCTGGAATATTATCTCGTCACCAAGGCACCGTTTCAATTGCCGGATAGGTGGCGAGAGACGTTTGTCAAATGGGCCCCCTGGATCAATCTCATCGCATTACTCCTCTTGATGCCGATTATTCTCTTTGCCTTAGGGGTTGGCACGCTAGCCCTCCCGTTTATGGGAACTCATGCACCAACGGGGGCGTTTGGACTCATCCTGCTTCTGGCACAAACGATTCTTATGGCAGCCGCAATCCCAGGACTTCTCAAGAGGAGCACCCTAGGATGGAAGCTGGCGTTCTATAGCCAGGTCTTGGCCCTTTTTTCAGACCTCATTCGTGGAAGAATTGTTTCAGGTCTCTTGATGGCGTTGATCGGCCTTTATATCCTGTTCCAGATTCGTAGCTATTATAAATAGAGGGGATCAGATCTCAGCAATGGCCACTTCGGGGATCGAATTTTTTAAAAAGATCTGAGCGACTTTTTTAAAGCCATTCGGTAAGTCGGTCACGTAAATTCTTGACTCCCCTTTTTGGACCATGGAACCCAGCATCCTTTTTTCTTTAAGGAGCCGAAGCGTCTCCTTCGCCGTCGCCTCGGCAGAGTCAATCAGGGTGACCGCAGACATCATTTTTCGGATCGCCGGTTTTAAGAGGGGATAGTGGGTGCATCCCAGGATCAGTGTATCGATCCGCTCTTTCCGGAAGGGGGATAAATACTCCTTGGCGATATCGTCGGTAATTCTTCCGGAAAGACGTCCCTCCTCCACCAAGGGCACAAAAAGGGGGCAAGCCCTGCTAACGATATAGGCGTTCGGGAGCATTTTTTTGATCTCTTGGGTGTAGGCCTCACTATGCACTGTCCCCGCAGTCCCGATTACCCCAATTCTCTCTCTTTTTGTTTTTTGGATAGCTGCCTTGACGCCTGGCTTGATCACCCCCACGATCGGGATTGAAAATTCCGCTTGCAAGGCATTCAATGCGAAGGCGGAGGCGGTGTTACAGGCGACCACGACCATCTTGACATCATGCTGAATCAGCCATTCGACATTTTGGCGGGCATAGCGTTGGACCGTTGCCTCTGATTTGGTGCCGTACGGAACTCGTGCCGTATCGCCAAGGTAGATCAGATCCTCCAAGGGAAGGATCTTTCGGATGGCCCGGTAAACCGTGAGGCCACCGATTCCGGAATCAAAAATGCCTATTGGGTTTTGAGGATTCAAGGGACGATTTAACGCCTTTTTCTGGCCGCCTTGCGAACCGGATGACCGGAACTCTTCTTTTTTAAACCGCTCCTCATGAGTTGCCGGCCGAGGGTATCGATTTGGTGCTCGAGGGTCCGAACACGTTTTTCATAAGCCGTCATCTGTTCATGCGATGGAACGCTCATGAGCTTGAGGAGATCCTGAACATTCCGTCGGACCGTTTTGACAACCTCCTCTTTCGTCTCGACAATCTTCGTGACGGCCCGAGCAAATCGCTCACTCGAAAGCAGCTCATTGAGAACGGCCGAATTCAAAACCTGACCGACCACTTCCTTTTTCAACCTCTCCCCTTTTTTGAGGGCATCCTCGAGGACTTCCTTCAGCATAAAGACAACTCCTTGGTAGACGGCTACGGTTAGTATGGATCAAAAAAGACTGTCAATCGCAAAAAACAATCGTTGCGAGGGCCCAAGGAGGATTCTTGACGAGCTCGTTCTCTTGTCTTATGGGATGTCGATGATCATCGGCATCCCTCGTGAATGCAAACCTCAGGAGTACCGTGTTTCTGTTACACCGATTGGTGTACGCGATCTTGTTAAAGCGGGTCATACCGTTCTGGTGGAGACCCATGCAGGTGAGGGGTCTGGGTGGGACGACAAGATCTATCGTGAAAGTGGGGCGCGGATCACGAACGTTCAAGAGGTTTTTCGTAAGGCTGAGATGATCGTGAAGGTTAAGGAGCCACAACCATCCGAATTTCTGTTGCTTCGTCCGGGACAGATCCTTTTTACTTTCTTGCACCTGGCGGGCTATCCAGGATTGATCAAGGTGCTTTGTAAGCGACGGGTTGTAGGGATCGCCTATGAAACCGTTCAATTGGAGGATGGCAGTCTTCCCCTTTTAGCCCCGATGAGCGAGATTGCCGGGCGCCTGGCGGTTCTGATGGGGGCCAATTATTTGCGTAAGGATTTTTGTGGCAAGGGGAAACTCCTGTCCGGTGTTCGCGGAAAAGACCGGGGTATCGTAACCGTCATTGGGGCAGGACATGTCGGGACGCAGGCGGCCCTCTCCGCACACGGCTTGGGGGCTGATGTCGTTGTTTTAGATCTTCAGGAAGAGAAACTTAAAAAAATTCATGAATTGATTCCTGACCGTCTCACGACCCGTGTCTCCTCGAGAGAGGTCTTGAATGAAGTGATTGCAAAGAGCGATCTTTTAGTGGGTGCCGTTCTTGTCGCTGGTCGAAGGGCCCCGCGGATCGTTACCAAGGAGATGGTGGAGAGAATGGAAGAAGGTTCTGTGATTGTTGATGTGGCCATCGATCAGGGAGGATGTGTTGAGACGATCCGGACGACGACCGTTGAAAAACCGATTTATTCCAAGTTTGGTGTGATTCATTGCGGCGTTGCCAACCTCCCCTCTTTGGTCCCTCGAAGCGCCAGTGAAGCGCTCTCCAGGGCAACATTTGACTACGTGAAGAAATTGGCTGATCTCGGGTTTGAGAAGGCGGTGGCGGCTGATTTGGCCTTGAAAAAGGGTGTTAATGTCTTACGAGGTGAAGTGGTTTTTACTGATCTCTTGAATGAAGAGGTTAAAAAAAAATCCGTCGTCCACGCCTAGTACATCCGGTTCGCAAATCCTGACGGGTACATTTTGCAATTTCATATAACTAGCAGTACTCTATTTTGGAAGACACTTCGTTCGGTTCTCTTTTGCCTGGATGCCGAGGAGGCGCACCGTAGAGCTGTTCAGCTGCTCTCCGTATGGTCTCGGTTCTGTTCCGTTGAGCTGAAAAATGCTGACATCGCCCGTCACGACAAATTAAGAAGGAGCTTTTTGGGGCTGGAATTTCCAAACCCTTTAGGGCTGGCGGCCGGTTTTGACAAAGATGCCCAAGCGGTTCCTGCTTGGCAGGCGCTGGGGTTTGGGTTTGTCGAGGTCGGAACGGTCACCGCAAAACCGCAGATAGGAAACCCCAAACCTCGCCTGTTCCGTCTTCCCAAAGATGGGGCACTGCTCAATCGCTTGGGTTTTAATAATGAGGGGGCGCGTCGGGTTGCTGAGCGTGTTGCGGAGTGGCGTCGGTGCGGAAAAGTACGGGTACCCCTCGGCATCAATTTGGGGAAGTCGATGATGGTTCCCCTCGAAGGGGCGTCGGCTGATTATCTCGAATCTTTTACCCTAATGGCTGATGTAGCGGATTACATTGTCATCAATGTCTCAAGCCCTAACACGCCGGGCCTTCGGGATTTACAACAAGAGGAGCGACTGAAAGAGCTTCTGGATGTTCTTGTGAATGCCAACCAAAAAAGGCAGAACCCAAAACCACTCCTTCTCAAGCTTTCCCCTGATCTTCCTGACGAGGCGTTGCTCTTCTGTGGAAAAATCTCTTTGGAGAGAGGCTTGGCCGGCCTCATCGTGACGAATACAACGGTCTCTCACGAGGGCCTTCAAGCCCCTGTTCCTCTCGGCCCGGGTGGAATTTCAGGGAGGCCACTCTTTTCGAAAAGCACGGCCCAGCTCAAGCTGCTTCGTGGGCATTTTCGGGATAAGATGGTTTTAATCGGTGTAGGGGGAGTCATGGATCCTGTCTCAGCGCTCGAAAAAATGAGGGCGGGGGCTGACTTGATCCAGACCTATACCGGTTTTGTCTATGGAGGACCGGGCTTTCCAAGGCGGATTTTGAATCGGCTTTTAAGAAATTAGCATTTGATGTTTCGGGTATCTGTTGGTACGGACGGTGGGTTATTTTTTTTGAAATTGGGGCGGTAGTTCAGTTGGTTAGAACGCGTGCCTGTCACGCACGAGGTCGCGGGTTCGAGTCCCGTCCGCCCCGTACTTGATTTTCATCGACCCGAGGAGGGATCGCCGCCAGGACGGGGAGCGGTACAGTCCCCCACTTCCAACCATAAAATGTACCCTTAGAGGGTACATTTTGCCCCACAGATGTTGTTGACGGTGCCCTTAAACTATTTTTTGTGGGAATAATAATAGGCGTACTCCACCCTTTTTTGCGATATTAAAGGTATTCACTCGCCCACCCTATCTTCAAGAAACAGCTTCCACGCCCCCTCGAAGTTGGCTCTCCAGAGCGAAGGTCCCGAGACCAACCCCCAGAAGAACGGCAAGACCAAGGGACACACTCGTGATACTGCAACTCCATCTGACGAGTGAATCCGCCCTACGGTCAGGGCCTACAATCTTGCCAAGTCTAATTTTTGATCGTCCACTAAACATACGGCGTAGCCCTGCGACAAGATCACTCAACGCCTCACGGCTTGGACCATAGATCGTCCCCTTGTCAAACCATCGCGGCAAGGCTGTTTTAAGGATTCGATATGCCTTCCCTGGATCATCGGGTGATGTCAGATCGGTTGCTGTTAGCCAGACCTGGTCCGCGGGCCCCGTTACCAGAAAGGTTATCGGAAGAGTTCCGGCTGCTGTTGGTGCTTTTGACATAATTTGCCTCCTTTTATTTTTTGGTTACGAGTCTTAGTTGATGTCCTGATCGATGTACGTGTTTAAAAGGTGTTCAAATATGTTAAATGACGTCAGAAAATGTACTCTTGGGGCGTACACCGGTCGGTTTTTGATAATTGGTGGGCGCGACAGGGATCGCCCTTCGCTAAAAGCAGGTCAATCACGCTCAGGGCGTCAGCACCTCACTTCCGGCCGCCGGAGTTGGCGGCCTTTTCCTCGCTATTCGCTCGGCGTTCAGTGCCGTTCTCGCCCTGTCCCCAAATAAAAATACGGCACCCAAAAGGACGCCGTATTTTTATGGGCGCGACAGGGATCGAACCTGTGACCCCCTCGGTGTAAACGAGGTGCTCTACCGCTGAGCTACACGCCCCAAGGAACATCAGCAAAAGGTCCATCTGCGTTGTTGCCCTCAAAACCTCGATCCTCACGTACATCCAAGTACGCTCCGGTCTCGGTTTTTCGTGCGCCTAGCATCCGAACCTTTTGCTGATGTTCCTCAACGTTTACTAATGCGCTACCGGTGGAATTTCTCCCTTATTCACATCGGGATAAGGTGGTTTCTCTGGAGGAGGGGGAAGGAGGACATCCTCTCCCTTTGTCTTGAAAAGGGCCTCGGGATCTTTCAGAACAAGCGCATTTTTTAGAACCTGATCCATATGATCGGCCAGGATGAAATTCATATCGTTAAGGATCTTCTTGGGGATCTCTTCCAGGTCTTTCTCATTCTCTTTTGGGATAATGATCGTCTTGATCCCTCCGCGATGAGCTGCCAGACATTTCTCCTTCAGACCGCCGATTGGAAGAACGCGGCCACGAAGAGTCACCTCGCCAGTCATAGCGACATCTTTTCGGACCGGAATTCTGAGAAGAGCCGAGGTGATCGTTGTGGCCATCGTGATTCCAGCCGAAGGGCCATCTTTCGGAACAGCCCCTTCGGGAACATGGATATGGATATCGACCCTTTGATAGAAATTACGTGGGAGCCCCATTTTCTCGGCACGGGAACGAACGTAGCTCATGGCCGCTTGGGCCGATTCCTGCATCACATCGCCCAATTTACCGGTGACAGTCAGTTTCCCCTTGCCGGGCATGACAGTCACCTCTGTCGTGAGTAACTCTCCACCAAACTCCGTCCAGGCGAGACCGGTTGTAATCCCAACCTGATCGGCCTCCTCGATCATGCCATATCGGTATTTTTGAACTCCGAGATAGTGATGTAACCCATGCGGTGTGACCCTGATTTTTTTATCTTTCCCTTTTTCGGCGATTTCCCGCGCGGCTTTTCGACAAATGGTGGCGATTTCCCTCTCCAGATTACGGACACCCGCCTCTTTCGTGTAAAGCCGGGTGATTGCCTTCAAGGCGGCCTCGGTAATCTCCAGGTTTTCCGGGGTCAATCCATGGGCCTCCATCTCTTTTTTGATGAGATATTTTTTGGCGATATTGAGTTTCTCAATTTCGGTATAGCCAGCAATCCATATGATCTCCATTCGATCCTGCAGGGGAAGGGGAATGGCGGGAAGGGTGTTGGCCGTCGTGATAAACATGACATCGGAGAGATCGTAATCAAGGTCGAGATAATGATCCTGAAAGGCTGAATTCTGCTCCGGGTCAAGGACCTCGAGAAGTGCCGAGGAAGGATCTCCACGAAAATCCATGCTCATCTTGTCGATTTCATCCAGGAGAAAAACCGGATTGCCGGAACCGGCCTTCTTCAGACTCTGGATCACTTTTCCGGGGAGGGCTCCGATGTAGGTCCGACGATGCCCGCGGATCTCCGCCTCATCGCGAACACCTCCCAGAGAGCAGCGGACAAACTTCCGCCCCATGGACCTGGCGATAGAACGGGCCAGTGATGTCTTTCCAACGCCGGGAGGGCCGACAAAACAGAGAATGGGCCCCTTCATTTTTTCCACAAGGGTGCGAACTGCCAGGTATTCGAGGATCCTCTCCTTCACTTTTTGAAGGCCGTAATGGTCTTCTTCAAGGATTCTTTCCGCCTCTTTGATGTCGAGCTTGTCTTCCGTCACCTCATACCATGGGAGGGAGAGGATCCAATCGATGTAGTTCCGAACAACCGTTGCCTCGGCTGACATCGGACTCATCATCTTGAGCTTTTTAAGCTCCTTTTTGACCTTCTTGGTCCCCTCGGCGCTCATCTTCTTCGTTTTGATTTTTTCTTCCAGCTCCTGGATCTCACTCTTGAACTCATCCCGCTCGCCGAGCTCCCTCTGGATCGCCTGCATCTGCTCGTTCAAGTAATATTCCTTCTGGGTCTTCTCCATCTGCTTCTTGACACGCGTCCGGATCTTTCTCTCCACCTGAAGGATCTCGATCTCCGACTGGATCTGGCTGTAGAGCCTTTCCAATCGTTCCGACGGATTTTCAACCTCTAGAATTTTCTGTTTGTCCGGTAATTTCAGTGAGAGATGGGCAACGATAGTATCTGCGAGGCGTGATGGATCATCAATGGTGGCGACAGAGGCCAGCATCTCGGGAGGAATTCGCTTATTGAGTTTAACATAGGTCTCGAAGGCGGACTTGATCCCGCGCATCAATGCCTCGACCTCGACCGAAACCTCTCTGTTTTCAAGTATCTCATCTACCTCGACCAAAAAGAAGGAGGGATTCGGGATAAAACGGTTGATGCGTGCCCGCCTCTTTCCCTCGATGAGGACCTTCACCGTCCCATCCGGCAAGCGGAGGAGCTGGATGATCGTTCCCAGTGTCCCTATCTTGTAAATGTCTTCGTCCTTCGGATCATTAGTTTTTGCGTTTACTTGAGCGGCGAGGAGGATATCCTTCTCCTTGTTCATCGCCTCTTCAAGGGCGGCGATCGACTTTTCCCTCCCAACAAAGAGGGGGACCACCATGTGCGGAAACACAATAATGTCACGGAGTGGCAAAAGAGGAACAAGACAACTCGTCTTCTTGGGAGGCGTGACGGGAGGAGGAGCTGACTTGTCGTCTTTATCTTTTCCAAACATAGATAGGTTGTGCTAAGTTAACCGCTTCCCTCCTAAAACGCAAGAGTGACTAGTGCTGAGCGAGTAGTTTTGTTGATTTTTTTGGCTTTGTATATACGTCATAGCAATTACGAGTCGAAGTACTTAGGCCGACTCGGCCTTCTTTTCGTAAACGACGACCGGACCCTGCTTCTTCTGAATGACCTCTTCGTTGATTACGACTTCCTTGATATTGGACTGGGAAGGGATGTCATACATGATGTCCAACATGATGCTTTCGAGAATAGCGCGAAGGCCCCGGGCGCCGGATTTTCTTTTAATCGCCTCTTTGGCAACCGCGGCGAGTGCCTCCTCGGTGAATTTGAGTTTGACTCTCTCAAATTCAAAAAGACGCTGATACTGCTTGACCAGCGCATTCTTCGGCTTTGTGAGGATCTCGATCAACGATTTCTGATCAAGCTCCGACAGCGTGGCAATAACAGGGAGCCGCCCAATGAACTCCGGAATCAACCCGAACCTGAGCAGGTCTTCCGTCTGGACCATTTCCAGATATTCGGAAAGGCTTTTTTCCGATTTTGCCTTTACATCGGCTCCAAAGCCCATGTTCTTTGAGCCCGACCGACGACCGATGATATCTTCCAGTCCGACAAAAGCCCCGCCGCAGATAAAAAGGATATTTGTTGTGTCGATCGGGATGAACTCCTGCTGTGGGTGTTTCCGTCCCCCCTTCGGAGGGACGTTGGCGACGGTTCCCTCAATGATCTTGAGCAACGCCTGCTGGACCCCTTCTCCGGAGACATCACGCGTAATAGAAGGGCTGTCTGACTTGCGGGAGATTTTATCGATCTCGTCGATATAAACAATCCCTCTCTCACACCGGGCCTTGTCATAATCAGCGGCCTGAAGGAGATTCAGGATAATGTTCTCGACATCCTCACCGACATAACCAGCCTCGGTTAAGGTGGTTGCATCCGCAATGGTGAAAGGGACATTGAGAATACGTGCCAGCGTTTGGGCCAAGAGGGTCTTTCCTGAACCTGTAGGGCCAACAAGAAGGATGTTGGACTTTTGCAGTTCCACCTCGGATGAGGCGGATCGGCTCTCGATCCTTTTGTAATGGTTATGGACCGCGACAGAGAGGATTTTTTTCGCCCTTTCCTGGCCGATGACATACTCATCCAGAACCTTCTTGATGTCGGCCGGTTTTGGAACCTGCGAACGGGAGGTGAGTTGTGTGGAGCGGGCATTCTCCTCGGCAATGATGTCGTTGCAGAGGTCGATACATTCATCACAGATGTAAACGGTCGGCCCGGCAATGAGCTTGCGGACCTCCTTCTGGGACTTTCCACAGAAAGAGCAGCAGAGATTCATCGGGTCATCTATGAAATTACGCGCCATGCCCCCTACACTTTCTGTGCCTTTTGCACGACCTCCATTTTACGCTCTTTTTCCCGCGACGTCACTACCTGATCAACAATCCCGTAATCTTTCGCCTCCTGCCCGGTCATATAATAGTCTCTTTCAGTATCTTGCTGAATTTTTTTGATACCCTGCTTGGTATGTTTTGAGAGAATGTTGTTTAACTCTTCGCGCAGTCTCAGAATTTCGCGTGCCTGAATATCGATATCGGTGGCCTGCCCTTGAATCCCTCCGAGTGGCTGGTGAATCAGGATGCGCGAGTGGGGAAGAGCAAATCTTTT
Source organism: Deltaproteobacteria bacterium (assembly GCA_016180855.1). Classification (NCBI taxonomy): domain Bacteria; kingdom Pseudomonadati; phylum Myxococcota; class Myxococcia; species Deltaproteobacteria bacterium. The sequence goes on from JACPAL010000004.1 coordinate 38,423, forward strand.
CCCGACGGCGCCTGCGGCAAGCAGGACGGCAGCCATGGAGGCGGCCTGCCCCATACAGATTGTTGAGACATCACAGCGGACGTACTGAATCGTGTCATAAATGGCGAGACCTGAGGTAACCGATCCACCCGGGGAGTTGATATAAACATGAACATCCTTCTCCGGATCTTCCGATTCAAGAAACAGGAGCTGGGCGATCGCAAGATTGGCGACGTCATCATTGATAGGAGAACCGATGAAGATGATCCTGTCCTTCAGGAGCCGGGAGTAGATATCATAGGCCCTCTCTCCCCGAGTGCTTTGTTCAATAACCATCGGGATGAGTTGAAGAGTGGGCGGCACAATGGGGTCGCTCATAGGTAGATGAAGCTTAAAGCCTGAGCCTTAAGTTTCGTTCTTGATTTTAGCTTTGGAGAGGACAAAAGCAAGGGTTTTTTCCTCTCGAAGACCCGATTCGACGGCTGGCAGGAGGTTTTTTGATCGATAATATTGATCCAGTTTTTCAAACTCTTGCTGGTTGTGCAGGGCGATCTCTTTGATTCTCTGTGTCACTTCTTCCGAGGTGACTGTGATATTTTCTTTTTTTGAAATCGCTTCCAGGAAGAGACTCCCCATCACCCTTTTCCTCGCCTCTTCACGGCTGTGGGCGGCAAACTCCTCCCACTTGATACCGGCCTGTTCGGGCGAGACCCCTTGCGCCTGCAGTGTGCTGGTCAGGTGACGGAACATTGCCTCGAGTTCAACATCAATCATCCCATTGGGAATCGAACAGGGGTTTTTTTCTGCCAGTTGGTCCACAACTTGAGCTGTTAGCGCATTCTGTTCATGACGCTCCCGCTCTATGACGATCTGTTCACGGACCTTGAGCTTCACCTCTTCCAGGGTTGTAAAGTTGCCAAGGTCTTTTGCAAACTCGTCATTCAGTTCGGGGAGCTTCTTCTCCTTAATATCCTTAAGGGCGACCTTGTAGGTTACCTTTTGCCCCGCAATCTTTTTGTCATGCCAGTCGGCGTTGTAGTGAATATCGATCTCCCTCGTTTGGCCTGAAAACATACCCAGGATTCCTTTTTCAAAATCCGGAAGAAGGGCCCCACGACCCAGTTCGGCCGAGTAATCCTTAACAGAACCGTTTGGGAGCGGTTTCCCCCCTTGGGTCGCCTCGTAGTCAAAAAGAATGACATCTCCTGACTGGGCGGGCCGTTCAATAAGCAATGGGGAGAGTTGAGCCGCCCTTTCCTGAAGATGCTTTAAGCCCTGATGGACCTCATCGTCTGTCGGGTCGGTCTTTTTCTTTGTAAGCTTGAGGTCGGTGTAGTCCTTGATGTCGATTGTCGGTCTGATCTCGACAACCGCCTCGTAAATGAATTCGTCCCCTTCCTTGAGCTGGCGGATTGTTATTTCCGGGTAGGAAACAGGGGTAACACCGCTTTCTTCAACGGCGTGGGGATAGGAATCATTGACCAACTGCTTGGCGGCCTCGGATTCGATCTCCTGCCGGTAATTCTGTTTCAGGACCTCTCGTGGGACCTTGCCAGGGCGAAAACCTTTCAGATTGGCGGATCCTCCAACCTTCTGGCAGGCCTTCTCCCAAGCCTGCTTGAACTCATCCGCCGTGAGTGTGACATCGATCTTTCGCGTGATGTCGGTAACCTCGTGGACCTGAACCTTCATGCGAGGCAGGCTACAAGAGCTCTTGCCAAGAGTCAAAGTATTTGACAGGACGGGGGAGGATCACTATTTTGCCAACGATTCGATTCGGGCCGTTAGCTCAGTTGGCAGAGCAGCTGGCTCTTAACCAGCGGGTCACAGGTTCGAGCCCTGTACGGCCCACAAATTATCGCCGGGGGCCGTGGCGGCTTATCGCCGCCGCTCTCCAGGACTCATTGGTGTAATGTAAACTTTTCCCCTTTGGTTTTTTACCCTTGGCCGGTCACTTAAGTGACCGGCCAAAAATTTAAAAATTTCCATGGCCCCCGTTACTCCTCAAATCATCACAAAGGTCTATGACCTTCTCCTCTATCTGATTCCACAAGTGTCAAAATTCCCACGATCCCAACGGTACCTGGCAGGGGAGCGCCTGGGAAATATCAGTCTGGATGTCCTGGAGATGCTTTTGGAAGCGGTCTATTCCCGGGAAAAAACCATTCTCTTGGAGAGAGCCAATGTCAAACTGGAAACGGCCCGCTACTACGTCCGGCTCTGCAAGGATTTGAAATTAATGAATCTCCATAGCTATGAAATCATTTCAAAAATGATCAATGAAGTCGGCGTTCAATTGGGTGGTTGGCTTAAACAGCAAAGATCGCGATCATGAGGCGGCACAGGAATCTCTATCCTGGGATCATTTCATTTCAGAATCTTCTTCTTGCCTCCAGGCTGGCCCAGCGTGGGAAACGTTTTAAGGATTCTGCTGCCCGATTTAATTTCCATCTTGAGCGAGAGTTGTGGCGGCTGCATCATGAGTTGGCAGAGAAACGATACAAACCGGGGAAGTATCACCACTTCCGGATTTATGAACCGAAGGAGCGCCTGATCAGCGCCGCCCCTTACCGAGACCGCGTGGTTCACCATGCCATTCACAATATTCTGGAACCGATTTTCGAGCCGCTTTTCATTTATGATTCTTATGCAACGAGAAAAGGGAAAGGAGCCCATGCGGCCATCGATCGCTTTCAAGAGTTTGCCCACAAGTCACGGTATGTCTTAAAATGCGACGTTCAAAAATACTTTCCGAGTGTTGATCGGGATATCCTGCTGGGACTCATTGAACGAAAGGTAGCTTGCGCGGATACGATCTGGCTGATCAAAAGAATTTTGGATTCCTCTCAAGAGATGGTAAAGGCGGAGCGCACTTTGCATCCATCCTTCCGACAGGTATCCCCATCGGCAATCTAACATCCCAGTTCTTTGCCAACATTTATCTCAACGGCCTCGATCATTTTATTAAGGAGCGACTTAAATGCCGATATTATCTCCGTTACATGGATGACTTCGTCATTTTTCACGATGACAAGAATTTTCTGTGGCAGGCAAAGGTGGAGGTTCAAAAATATCTTCGGGCGCTGAGACTTACTATTCATGAAAACAAATGCCGTATTTTTAATACGAGGAACGGTATCCCCTTTTTGGGACTGGTCATTTCTCGGGATCGGAGACGGATCAGGAGATCCAACCTCCTGCGGTTTAAAAAACGATTGAGAAGGTTCCAGATTTTTTACGGCAAGGGAACAATCGAATGGAGACATCTACATCAATCCATCCAGTCTTGGATCGGCCATGCAAGGCATGCGGATACGAGGCAACTGAGAGGATTGATTTTCTCCGAAGTTGTGTTTAGGAAAGGCTCATAAAGGGGGATTGATCAAAGGTGATGCGCGGCGGTTCCTGGAACAATCAAGATCCAGAGAACTTGCGAGCGGCTTATCGCAACAACAACCACCCGGACAACCGGAACGACAATGTCGGGTTCCGCGTCGCCGCCGCTCTCCAGCACTCCCTGCTGTGGAGTCACAAGCTTCAGGCCAGAATCCTGATCTTTACGGAGTTCAGGAGTGCGCTTGAGGGAGTCCAGATCAATCACCCTGGTTCTGCTAGCAATAGCGAACCGAAGAGCGAAGTGCCCCGCCTGTCATTCGTAGCCCCGTAAGGGATGAGCGTGATGGGCGGGCTTTTTACTGAACGTCGTCGGCGATTTTTGAGTTTTTCAAGCAGTGCGGTCGTGGAAAGAACTTTTACAAAATTCTGATCCCTCAATTCTGCATCATTCGACCATAACGGGATTCCAAGGTGCAGGGCACACGCGAGGTACGGGGCGTCTTCTTGATGAGGGGCTATTTCCAGTGCCTTACTCATGAATGAATCATAATCGTTCTTGTCTACGACGTGAATGCCGCTTGTCAGGGTTGAGAAGAGTTGGTCGAAATCAGGAATCGCTTTGATACGATTGGCAAGCCGATTCCGAAGAACCTTCTGGGCCTCCCTGAAAAGATCTGCAGGTGCGTACAATTCCAGTCTTTCGTCTAACAGGAGGTGTCTTGATGTAGCAACTTTCAGAAAGGCGGAGATAAAAATGTTGGCATCGACGACCAGCCGGATCGGATCATCGGACATGCTTTTTCCAGACCCTTTCCTTTACCTCTTTGGTCGCTTCCTGGGCCTCTTTTTCGGTCAGGCCCTCTGTAGCCAGGATATGATCCATTTTTTCCAAAAGTTTCGCTTTTTGAATGATCGCTTGCCGGGCGACTTCCGACCAATTGATCTCAGGAAACTCACGCATCTTCTCCCTCAATTCTTCGGGGATCGCTAAGGTTAAACTGGCCATAAAAAGATACCTCCTTTTCTTTACGTGCTAAATGTTAGCAAACGTAATTATGTTTATCAACATGATTATTTGTGCGCTGTGGCAGTGGGCAATCTTTGGTTTCTTCTTGTCCGGCGACTCACCAGTGGATATCGAGGTGTGGGCCACCTTGTGCAACTCTACAAGGATTTGAAACTCATGGATTTGCACAAGGCTCAAAGAGGAGTTGCCCTCCTTTGAGAATTCATGCATTGTCTTCCCGTTCTCAATGTTCAGCAAGAGAGAATCAGAGATACACATCTGGCACGTCGTTTCCTGCTTTTTCTCAGGCCATACCTACCAAGAGGTCGGTTTCCGGGAGGGGCACAGGGAGTACGTTTGCGGGCGTTGCGGTCACCCGCTCCTCTTGACGGAATCGCAGGAATCTCCGGGAAAATCTTTTAAAAAAAGGGTCCGTTACCTCTGTAATTTCTTCGGTCACAAGGAGGTCCATAAGGTCTCTTCCCGGAAGGGCATGACCGAGTATGCCTGCCGCTGCGGGCATAGCTTTTTGAAGAAAGAATCCGATTTAAAGGAAGTCAAACACCCGGCGATCTGCTTCTTTGTCGGGCATTATATCCGGTTTGTCGAAGAGAGATTCGCAAAAAACGAGTACCTCTGCCGCAACTGCGGGCACACGTTTTTGTTTTCCTAGGAAATTATTGTCTCATTTGCCACTTCGGCTTCGCCAGCTTCTTATCTGCCTTCTTTACCGCCTCGATCTTTTGTTTCTAAGGAAGCTTGATCGGACCACCAGCTTGGACCGGGAGACAGAAAATCCCCATAAGCAAGCCCAGGAGTAAGGTTGATCTTTTCATGGCCGGCAAACACCGTAACTTCCGGCGCGGACAATCGACCGGATCTCTGATTGACTCAAGGCACGATTGAAAATCATTGGTTCGTCAATACTGCCTTCATTGAATGCTCGCTGCCCACTCAGGGCGAGTGCGCTGTTAGCCTCCTCTTGCACGAGGCGAGGTGGCATTTCAAAGACGCTGGCCCCGGCAAGGGTTCCATTGATATAAAATTCACTACGTTGAGAACTCATCACCCCGGCAATATGGACCCATTCATCAATGGGGAGCCGATACCGGTATGGAGGTCCCGCACCCAGCGACCTTCCACTCTCTGTTTCTGAGCTGACACCCGTTGATCCCATCCTGTAACTGTTTCCACGTGCAAGAACGGAACCGGTGCCAAATTCGCCGGCACGGACCCAAGCCATCAGAGTGTATTCATTTTCAAAATTCAGGGTGTCACTCCCTGGTATCCGAGCCATAGGAGCCGGCACACCGGCCGGCTTAAAAATGGCCTTTCCGACAATACCATCTACATAAGTAACCCCCTCTTCAAGAGTCCCTTCATCATGCCCTCCGATGATGTCTTCCAGATTCTCCTCCCCAGGCCACCAGGCAACGAGCCCGCCGGGAGCCTCTATACAGGATGTGGGTGCCGGTGGCGAGGGATTGGGCCGACAGATTCCATCTTTGAAGTTCCGAATCTGGGTCTCGCTCAAGGCTCGGTTCCAGAGAGCCACATCATCAATGAGTCCGGCGAAGCCGGGGACCGATGAAGATCCCATAGTGATGTAATCATCGTTCGGCGCGCGCGTTAGTGATTCAAATGTCTCTGAATTGCTGCGCGATCCATTCAGATAGAGTGTGAGGGTATTCCCCCGTTTGACCCCGGCCAGGTGGGTCCATCGATCGCGCGGTACGGTTCGAGATGTCTCCGGGGCGGGCGCTTCCACAGTCCCAAAAGAGGGTACCACTCCCCGGTTTCCCACACCAAAACTCGGCACGTTCTGCAAAAGCTTTAGGTACCAATCATCATAAGTATAACCTTTCTCCAAGAGATAGACATTGCCCGTTTCATCCAGCCTTTTGACCCATAGCATGAGAGTCAGATCCTCACCTCCAAGATCCAGGGGGGAGTTTAGCCCAGGATCGGCTATAGCAATTAGAGGAATATCATCGTAGGAGTTTTCAATTTGAAAGCTAAACGCCTGTCCATCCCTTCCCGGGGCGTATCCTGCATTCCCAATCAGGAGCCCGTCATGGCCCCCAACGATATCTAAACTATTCCGATCCGCCGGCAACCAGGCAACGAGACTCTCCGGCGGGGCGCAGGGGTTCGTATCTTCCGTTCTCATTGGTCGGGAGCCGGGATCAGAGGCAGAGATCACACGCCCGCGAGTGCACCGATCCCCTCTTCCGTCAGGTAACCCGTTGGTGCGATTTCCTCCGTCATGGAAGACACATCCTGAAAAACTCTCACAAAACCTTTTCCGTATCCCCTCGGCCGCATCGTTTCCATAATTCGGAAAATAAAGACTCACATTCGGGCAGGCATTTGCGGGGGTTTCTGTTCCAACGCACCTATTTTCTCTCGGGTTGTAAGTAATTCTGGAATTATATCGCGATAAATCGCTCTGGTGCGGTGTTCTCAACCGGCAACCGACACTCGCGCAGATTCCATTTTCTATAACATCAAGTTCATAATTGTCTCTGTTGCTCCTCCCCCTGCCTACAAGAAGACTCATGTCGGTACACTCCGGCTTCCGGATAATCATCCTCGTCTGCGATTGATTGTTATTATCCGATGCCCCTCCGCCTGAAGAAACAAGCGGCCCGAAGTTAACTTGCACTTGGCTTCGGGTGCAGGAATCATTAATTCCGCTATTGGCGACCCCGCCCGCATCAGGCCCATTTTGAAAGGTGCAGCTGTTAAATGATTGGCAAACGGTTCTCCTCGCATTCTCGGCCTGGACGCCGGGGAGCCCATAGTTTTGAACCGCCGGGCAGCTGTTGGCGCTGTGTGTTCCCCCGCAATAGAGATCTTGGAAATTATATCGAGTCGCCGAAGGGCAACTGATGTTTCCGGAAATGGCTTCTCGGGTACGATGGTTATACAGGTTGCAACCGACACTCTGACAAATTCTTTGAGCCCTATAGGCCGACCAACACTGCATCTCTGCGGAACTCCCGAAGGGGGGAAATAGCTGAATATCGATGCAGACCGGCGGCAGCACAGGCACTTGGGCAAAAGAGGTGATCGGAAGGGAAAGGAGGATTAATAGCAGGAGCTTTAAAGACAGCCTTTTCATAAAAACTTCGTCCTTTAGTGTTGGAGAAGCGTGCAACCGCCCCCGGCGGCGCGGGGCTGGCGAACTGGCGCTGGTTCGTTGCCAACACCTGGGCTGGATTCCTGCCCTGTTGTAATTGTCTCACGGGTTGGTAGAACTGAGGCAACCTCCGTTGCCGGTGTTTCTTCCGTCACAGCCGCCTGAGGACATTTGCCGCAATCTGACTCACACAGGGTGCAATTTTCAGAACTGCTGCAAACCTCATCACCACATCGGGGCAGGCGGCAGTTATTTCGACAGTCATCCGTATCTTCCCGGTTTCTATCATCACAATCCTCTCCAGGCTCTGTAACTCCATTTCCGCAGGCAATCGTGGCAGGGCATTCGCCGCAATCGGAAGGACAGCTTTGACAATTCTCAAGACTGTTGCACTGTCGATCCCCACAGGGGGGCCAGGTGCAATTCTCACGGCATCCATCGGCCTGATCTGCAGGGGCGGATGGGTCACACGCCTCTCCTGCCTCCCGGATTCCATTGCTACAGACCCCTGTGTTGAGGGCGGCATATTTTAAACTCCCCGGTGCCGTAGAAGAATCATAATAGGCTAAGTGGAGACGGCTCTCCTCATCGCAGAGGAGCGAGCTGTATTGTCCCATTTCACCGTCGTCGGCGGGATCTCCCGTTGTGACAACAAGACGCAGACTCCAGTTCCCTTGAGACGTCCGCACCGCATGGCGCAGTCGCTGTTGACTGTTATCGTAGTAGGCAACATGGAGGGTGTCATCGGTGGAATCGTTTGGCCGATGATCGCAGACGGCCATTGAAACGAAACGGCCGACATCGCCAACACTGCCGGAAGGGAGGGTAAATCCGCGGTCGATTGCTGTTGGCTGAAGAAAGGTTGAGGGAGTTGCGTAAAGGAGGTCGCCGTTCGCCGGATGGTAGAAGACGATGTGAATGGCTCCTCGGGAATCGATAGTGATATCTTTATAGAAAGGACTCGTCGAGGTAACGCTACTCCCCATATCATAGGACGAGGTTGTTCCGGCACGATAAATTGTTCCAGAGGGGTTGAGTGGGCGGTAATTTATTCTCGCGTCTGGTCGCTCAACAGGTCCGGTAACGGTTGTATAGACGGTATGAACGGTGCCGCTCGAATCAATCGACATCGCGAGATAGGGGCTCATCGGGGCGACGGTATCGGAGATCCTCCTTCCTGTCCCATCTGTAGGCGTCCAGCTATCTTCTCCCGATTTCCAGACATGATGGGGTCGTCCATCATCCGTCAGGTTTTGATAGAGGAGGTGGGGGCGGAGAACCGGATTGACTTGTGAATATGGATTGAGTGCCATTACAACATACAACCCACTCCTCTCGATTGGATTCAGCAGTGTGTTTTTTGACCAGGAGTCACTTTTGGAGATATAGTAGAGTCCCGGGAGAGCCCCCCCCATCTCATTGAAAAACGCCTGTGCAAGGTGCAGGGCTCCGGTGGGAGAAGAGACAAGAGAGAGAGAGTCGGCCATCGGCATCCCAGGAGGAGTTGCCCCAAAGGGGGACTCAAAGCTCCAGCGGCCGTCGGCGCCCCTTTGGGCTATCCTGATCGCGTTATTTCCATCCTCATAGGCAATCACGGGGATCCTGCCCGGCAAGAGCGCCAGAGCGGTATAACGCCCAGGTCCTGGGCCTGGCCTCTCTTCCTCCTCCTCGCTTTCTGGTGAGACCGGCATTGCTGTATCAACCGTTTCTACATTCCAGATTTCAGCGGTCGGTTGTGGCGACGCCGGAGGAGGGGCGGCGGAGATTGTTTTTTCGGGGAAAAAGACCCTTGAGGCTGCCAGAGAGGCAACAACGAATAAGTACAGTACAAGCCGTTTATGCAAGGCAACACCAAAAATCGGAGTAGTGAGGCCTTTGTTTTAGGCCGAGGTGGCGGAATTGGCAGACGCGCTGGACTTAGAATCCAGTGGGTAACCGTGGGGGTTCGAGTCCCCCCCTCGGCATCACTTTTCCCCCAAAAATTTTTTGAGCCCCCATGTCAGAAGGGTGATGAATATCAAGCTGGCACCGATGATTGTTTGATGGTCGACATTTTCATCGAGGAAAAAGTAGCCCAAAAATACTCCGATTAAAGGTTGGAGAAAAAGTGAAAGTGCGAGCCGTGAGGCCTCAATCCTCTTGGTGAGCCAAAACCAGATTCCGTAAGAAATGAGAGTCGGGCCTAACACTAAAAATCCGATTGAAAGCCAGCTCCCCATAAAAGGGTAATGCAAGGGAGGAATCTCCAGAACGGTCTTATAATAAATGATCAGATTTGTGATCGCTCCAATCCCCATAATCCATGCAAAGAGTTTAAGCGGGTCATGCCTTTGTGTGAGATAACGGCTGGCCGTCGTGTTGATCGATTCGAAGAGGAGTGCCAGTAGAAAAAGGATGTTTCCAAGAAATCGTTCATGGGTCATCGGGAGCGAAAAGGTTTCCCAGTTCCATCCGGACAGGATGAGGACACCGATGGCGGATAAAATAAAGACAACCACCATCTCCCGGGTCAGTTTCTCTTTAAGACTGATCGTCGCCATGAGCGCTATGATGAATGGTTCTGTGGCGATCAGGATCGAGAGGTCGATCGTCTGGGTCAGTTCAATTCCTTTGAGTTGTAGATAGGGGGAGAGCGAAAAGTTTCCAATTCCAATGAAAAGGATCAGTAACCAGTCCCTTCGCGAAAATTGGGAAGCCCCCTTAAAAGTGCCGAACAGGAGCAAAATGAGTGACGAGAGGCCGTAACGGAGGATCAGGATCAGTCCGATTGGCATGTCGACCAAGGCAATCTGTCGCGCCCCCAGTGAGGCGGCCCAGAAACCTTGGACGATGAACAGCAGAAGGAGAAACATAAAATTACTTGCCTTTTCTGTTAATCTCGATAGGAGCAGGGGCCTAAACTAACGAAAAAGGAGAAAATTATGCCAGCAAAAAACTCAGCCTTCATGAAGCCGCTCCAACCGGATGCGGCACTCGCAGAAGTTGTCGGTTCCAAGGCGTTACCCCGGACCGAGGTAACGAAAAAGCTCTGGGCCTACATTAAAAAGAACAGCCTTCAGGACAAGAAGAACAGACGATTGATCAACGGTGACGCCAAGCTGATCAAAATTTTTGGCGGACGGAAACAGGTCAATATGTTTGAGATGACGAAGCTTGTTGCTTCCCATCTGAAATAGTCTTTCGATTGAACACCCGGCGTTACTCGAATAGAGATGTTAAAACCCCTGACTCAAAAGGAGGCCCTGTGAATTCTCGTCGACCTTTCTCTTTATTTGGAGTTGTTCTGATTCTCTGCCTTGCACCCCTTTCCGCTCTTTATGCGGGCGAGGCGGATATCAAACTTCCCGAATTAAAAGATGTGTTTTTCAATATTTTCGGTTTTTCCGTTGCAGGGGTTCATCTTCTCTATGCGGGATTAGTGATCTGTCTGGTTGGGGTCCTGTTTGGTCTCAAACACTTCAAGGGGACCCAACAACTTCCGGTTCATCCAGCGATGGCGGAGGTCTCTCAGACGATCTGGGAGACCTGCAAGACCTATCTGATTCAGCAAGGAAAATTCTTGGCGGGTCTGTGGGTCCTTATTGCGGCTTGCATTACCTACTACTTTGCCGGTCTTCAGCAGGCCTCCTTTTACAATGTTGTGATCATCCTTCTCTGCTCGATTTTGGGTATTGCCGGCTCCTACGGGGTCGCCTGGTTCGGGATACGGATCAACACCGTAGCCAACTCCAGGACGGCGTTCGCCTCCCTCTACCAGGGGCCGATGGCGGTCCTCTCGATTCCGCTTAAGTCCGGTATGAGTGTTGGTCTCCTTTTGGTCAGTGTTGAGCTGTTTTTCATGATCGGGATCCTGACATTCCTTCCCAAAGATCTGGCCGGTCCCTGCTTCATCGGCTTTGCAGTCGGTGAATCGCTCGGGGCGAGTGTCCTTCGTATCTGCGGAGGTATCTTTACAAAGATTGCCGATATCGGTTCTGATCTGATGAAGATCGTTTTTCATCTTCCGGAAGATGACCCTAAAAATCCGGGCGTCATTGCCGATTGTACGGGGGATAATGCCGGGGATAGTGTCGGTCCGACGGCGGACGGTTTTGAGACCTATGGTGTAACGGGCGTTGCCCTGATCGCCTTTCTCGCCTTGGCCCTTGCCGATAAGCCAGGGATTTGTGGCGAGCTGATTATCTGGATCTTTGTCATGAGGATCCTCATGATTGTCACCTCGCTTGTCTCGTATGTTCTTAACAATCGTCTGAGCATGGCAAAGTATGGTTCCAGTGATGATTTCAACATGGAGGCACCGCTGACCCATCTGGTCTGGATGACCTCCCTCATTTCCATTGCGGTGACGTTTGGTGCCAGTTATCTCCTTCTCCCCAATTATGGGGCGCTTTGGTGGGTTCTGGCAGTGATTATCAGTTGTGGCACGGCGGCCGGCGCACTGATTCCAGAGTTCACAAAAATCTTTACGAGTACCCATTCCGCTCATGTGAAAGAGGTGGTGAATTCCTCCCGGCAGGGAGGTGCCTCCTTGAATGTGCTTTCGGGTTTTGTTGCGGGGAACTTCTCAGCATTTTGGGAAGGGCTGCTGATTCTCGTCTTGATGTTGATCGCCTACTTCATGTCACAGCATCCGTCCGTTGTGCAAATGATGCCGGCCAGCTATCCCTTTGCAGCGCCGATCTTTGCCTTTGGTCTCGTTGCGTTTGGTTTTTTGGGGATGGGGCCCGTGACGATTGCGGTCGACAGTTTTGGCCCTGTGACAGACAACGCCCAATCGGTTTACGAACTCTCATTAATTGAGAAGATTGCCAACGTCCGGCAGGAGATCAAGAAGGTGTTCGGTTTTGATCCGAACTTTGAGAATGCTAAACATTGCCTTGAAAAGTCGGATGGGGCCGGGAACACCTTTAAAGCGACCGCCAAGCCGGTCTTGATCGGCACGGCAGTTGTCGGTGCCACAACAATGGTGTTTGGCATCATTCTTCTTCTGGAACACCTCTTTGGCGGTGTTGTCGAAAAATTGAGTCTGGTTCAGGCGAACGTGATCTTCGGACTTTTGCTGGGTGGTACCGTCGTCTACTGGTTTACGGGTGCCTCCACACAGGCGGTCGTGACCGGCGCCTACCGGGCGGTTGTCTACATCAAGGAGAATATCAAGCTCGAAGGATCTCACAAGGCCTCGATTGCCGACAGCAAGAAGGTAGTGGAAATTTGCACCGTCTATGCCCAGAAGGGAATGGTGAATATTTTCATCGTAATCTTCTGCCTTGCCTTGGCACTCCCGTTTTTTGATCCGTATGCCTTCATCGGGTACCTCGTGGCGATCGCCTTCTTTGGCCTCTTCCAGGCAGTCTTTATGGCGAATGCCGGTGGTGCCTGGGATAATGCCAAGAAGGTCGTGGAGGTCGATCTAAAGCAGAAGAACACACCGCTTCACGAGGCGACGGTTGTTGGGGATACGGTCGGAGATCCGTTCAAGGACACCTCCTCTGTCGCCCTGAATCCCGTCATAAAGTTTACAACGTTGTTTGGGCTGCTCGCCGTTGAGATTGCGGTGACAATGACCTCGCAGGGACTCAAGACCGCTATCGGATCGGTCTTGTTTACCGTGGCGCTCTTCTTTGTTTATCGATCATTCTACGGGATGAGGATACCGGCGGAAAAGAATTAGGCGAGGGTTGGGGGGATTTTGTTTTTTAGATTATCTTTTAGAACCCAAACAAAAAGCGTCACAAGAATCAATCCGGCTCCCAGCAGCATTCGTTGGTTGAGATCCTCGCCCATGACCAGACAGCCCAAGAAAATTCCGATTACTGGCTGGAGGAAAAGGGAGAGTGACAGTCGGATAACCGGTACCTTTTGAACCAGGATATACCAGGTACCGTAACCGATCGCGGAGCAGAAGATTCCAAGATAAACAACGGCGACCCAACTTTTGACGAGTGGTGGCTTTGCTGCGATCTCTCCAAGGAGCGGGAAGTTGAACAGGAGGTTCGTGACGAAACCGGAGAGATGCATCCAGGCGACGAGTGTCAGCGGCTTGTGACGTTGTGTCAGGCTTCGACCAACGATGGTGTTGAACCCCTCAAAACAGAGTGCGAGGATGAAAAGAAGGTTCCCCAGGAGTCGTCCACCCGTCATTGGAGAGGTGAGGAGGGCGACGTTCACATCTGAAATAATAAAAATTCCGACAATGGAGATCAGGCAAACGGTCAGCAGGTCCAGCGTCAGCTTTTCCCGGAGGATCAGCGAGGCCATTAAGGCTGTGATTAATGGTTCTGTGGCAATCATGACCGAGACATCCATCACCTGGGTCAATGCGAGGCCCTTGAGCTGGAAAAAGGGGGAACAGGTATAGTTGGCAATGCCAACCCCGATTACGAGCAGCCAGTCTCTCTTTGAAAATTGGGAGACCCCTCGAAAATAACCAAAGAGAAGAAAGACGAGCGATGCGATGCCGTAACGAAAAATCAGGACTGTCCCGACCGGCATCGATTCCAGACTGAACTTCATGGCGACATAGGAACTGGTCCAGATTATTTGAAGGAGAAAGAGGAGGGGCAGAGACAGCATCAGTCCCTCTTTGTTTTGTGAGCAAACCGGAAGAAGAGGGCCAGAACAACAACGCCGGAGAACAGAAGTACATTGACGATGGAAAAAACCTTGAAAACGAAGTCCGTTGAAAGCCAGGCGGTTGGCAGGATTGCCAGCAGACAGGAAAAAACTCCCACGACCCAGATAAGGCTCAAATCCTCGGATGACCGTCGTTTCACCATCCGGATCATTAGCGGAATGTTGAAAAAGGGCAGGGTGATCGAGGCGACAAGGCCGACGTTTTGGATCCAGTTTTCTGTTCCCAATTTTGTCTCTTATGGTTTATTAACTTTCAATTAGTACAATTTAAAATGACCAACCACAAGTATTTCTAACTTTTTATCCGCACTACCGTACGAATAAAAAGTTGAAATACTATAAAACTACTCTGAAAGGATGCGCTTAAACTCTGTTGTTAATAACGGAATGAGTTGGAAGAGATCGCCCACAATTCCGTAATCCGCCTTCTTGAAAATAGGGGCCTCTGGATCTTTGTTGATTGCAACAATCACTTTGGAGGTTCTCATGCCAGCCAGATGTTGGATAGCGCCCGAAATGCCGCAGGCGATGTAAAGATTAGGATTAACGGTCTTCCCCGTTTGACCGACCTGCATATCGTGCGAGGCATAACCCGAGTCGACCGCCGCCCGTGAGGCGCCGACCGTTGCTCCGAGGGAATCGGCTAGACCTTGAAGAAGCTTGAAATTCTCAGCGCTCTTCATGGCACGACCCCCGGAGACGATGACGGAGGCCTCTGTCAGATCGGTTTTACCAACTTGACCTTGAAGGATCTCCCTAACGACTGCCTTGAGCTCACCGGGATCAATCTCTTTCTTGAGGAGCTCGGCCTTTTGGCCGACGGAAACCACTTTGGGGATGAAAGAGTTTGGCCGGGTGGTTGCCATCTGAATCGGCGTCTGAAAGAGCACATCGGTCAATGCCTTCCCGGCAAAAATCGGCCTTGTGGCGACCAGCTTGCCCTCGTGAACCTTCAAGTTTGTGCAGTCGGTGGCCAGACCGGCACCGACCTTGGCCGAAAGTCGGGGGAAGAGGTCCTTGCCAAAGGGGCCGGCCGTACCAAGCACAATGGAGGGAGAAACCTCTTTGATAAGCGCCTCGAGTACTTTTGCGAATCCGTCAGGGCTGTACTTTGTCATTTTTGGTGAGGAGACCAGATAAATCTTCTTGGCCCCAAAGCTTCCGAGGTCTGGCGCCTCTGGGAGGGTAGCTCCCACAAAGGCAACCAAAACTTCAGCGGAGAGTTGGGAGCCGATCTCCGCCGCTTTCGAGACAAGTTCCTCGGTTACTTTTCTGACCTTGCCTTCTTGATGTTCACCGATGACTAAGATGTTGCCCATATTTCCCTCACCCTCCTCTAACCTCTCTATCGCCATTTCCCTCTCCCGCCGGGGGGAGAGGGCTCGTGATTGCCAGTGCAATTGTTGCTACGACACTTCCGAGATTATTTTCCACCTCGGCATTTTTAAATCGGATCACCTGAAAACCTTGACCTTGTAAATAAGTGTCGCGATCCTGGTCGTATTCGATCTGCTCTGCTTCATTATGAATGCCACCGTCAAGTTCAATAATCAATCGTTTCTCAACGCAACAAAAATCAGCGATGTAGTGGTCGATCGGTTCTTGCCGTCGGAATTTGACACCAAGTTTTTGGTAGCGTAACGCCCTCCACAAAATAGATTCGGCAGGGGTTTGGGTACGCCTTAGTAGGCGCGCTTTTTCAGTTGTGTTTTTTCCCTTATCCATAGAGATTTCAACTGTCGTCATTTTCCTCTCACGTCAAAAGGAGAGGGCCCGAAAGTTGATCCAATGATTAAAATTGAAGCGATTAAATCCTCCTGACTGGCCTCTTTGGCGATCCTCGGCAATTTTCAGATACGTTTTATCCGCCTCCGCCAGAAAACCCTGCCGTCTTGCGGCGATGAATGGTCCGGAGATCCGAAGTATTGGCAGAGGAGGGTCGGTGGCTACGGGGATTCCGCCAAGAAACCCCGCGGTCTTGCCGTGGGGAGCTTCATTGTAGACATCACTCATTGAGTTAAATCTGCAGCCCTCTCCCCCAGCGGGAGAGGGGATTTGCCATCCCGAAGATTCTTGCGGGTGAGGGCTAGATCACCTTCGCCTCTTCCCGAAGTAACCTCACCAACTCCTTTACCACCTGCTCCGGTTCTCCCTGAAGCATTTTGCCGGCCTGTCGCTCCGGTGGAAGCCGATAGTTCGTGTTGATTGTCCTTGGCTTGGCATCTCCCATCAATTCCGTTGCCTTGAGCGTAAGGAGCGGTTTTGTCTTTGCCTTCATGATGTTCGGCAGCGAGGCATAACGGGGGGTATTCAGGCCCTTATCACACCCCAGAACGGCGGGAAAGGTGACATCATAAACCTCTTTTGACCCACCCCCGACACGGCGATGAACGGTGGCCCCTTTTCGGTCTCCCGTTAATTCAAACTTTTCAACCACCATAACGTGTGGCCAGTTAAGAATTTCTGCGGCTATCTGGGGGACTTGTGCCGCGTCATCATCAATCGCCTGTTTTCCGCAGAATACCAGGTTAAATCCTTCCTTCTGAACGACCTGTGTGAGCAACGTGGCGGTGGCGAAAGAATCGAGTGTGAGGCCTCCATCATCAATATGAATCGCCCGGTCGGCGCCCATCGCGAGTCCCGCGCGGAGCGCATCGACGGTCTGTGAAGGTCCGAGACTCACAAGAACGACCTCTCCCGAACCTATTTTTTCCTTTGTTTTGAGAGCCTCTTCGACGGCGAATTCACAATACGGATTCACGATCTGTTTGATGCCATTCGTTTCGATACCCGAACCATCCGGCTTGACACGGATTTTTGTTTCGGTGTCCGGAACCTGTTTGATGAAGACCCCTATTTTCATTGGGTTATTCCGTAAATAAACATAAGGGATAACTGCTCCGCACAAATCTCCAAACTATATTTTTTATCTTTCATCAAGAGCCAATCGAGCGCCATTTCGTCAACCGCTCCGAAGAGTGCCCTCCGAAGAACCCTGGCGTCAAGATCTTTTCTGAAACGATTCTTCTCCTGCCCCTCATGAATAATGGACTCAACCAAATGGAGATATTCTGCGAATTTTCCCCCGCGGTATTCCTTCATAAATTTGGAGGATTGTCGGAGCTCAATCTGAAGGACTTGCGCAAGATTTGGATTCTCTTGAACCAGTTTGAGATGGAGGGAGACAAATCGCTTCAGTTTTTCTTCAGGGGAGAGATTGCCCAAAATCTCTTTATTCACCGCTTTGGTAAAGAGATCAATGGAATGCTCAAAGATGGAGATAAGGAGGTCGTCCTTGTTTTTGAAGTAGAGATAAATCGTCCCTTCCGCGACGTTTGCCCTTTTGGCAATGTCCGCAATCGTGGCGTTGTAGAAGCCTTTCTCTGCGAAAACCTCTGTGGCGGCACTAATAATGCGAACCCATTTCTCTTTCATTCTGCCAGAACCTCTATTCCATCGAGCCCCGAGGGGCAAGGCCTTCCCAACAGTTTAAGGACTGTCGGAAAAAGATCGACCGAACGGACCGATGGGCCGGTCAACGGGATGTTCGATACGATCGGGATATTCATATGTTCCCAATGTAACGATCCGTGGGTCGATTTATGTTCCGGCACCTCGTGTCTTTTTCGCAGATCGAATCCCCTGGTTGCTGACAGGACCAAATCGCCGGTTCGTCGGGAGCGGAAGATCTGAAGCAGTTGCATGAGGGCATCAGGGTACTCGGTGTTGGCCGTGAGATGGAGAGAGTCACGCTCAGACATTGTGGCAGGAAGGGGAGGGTAGCCAAATGGATCTGTACCAACAATTTGATATTGTAGGGGCGCCCCTTGGCGCGCCCCTGATTTGGGCGCAGCAAGCGGCGCCCCTACATGAACGATCGCCTCCCCTCTCCGACTCCGGACCCTGATTACTCCCTCGGCCACCTGTCCCGCTATGACATCAATCTCCGGTCTTTCGAGAAGCTTATTGAGCAGGCGGTCTTTTCTGTTTTCGATTTCATCCCACAGCATCCGCCCCTTCCAACCGTCAGTTCCTTTAAGATAGAGATGGGACATCCCGTTGCCAGAGACCATACTGGCCGCCTTGAACCGATAACGGAAGACCACCTTTGGGTAGTAAAAGGTCGAAATTCCCAATCCTTCGAGAAACTGGTTTAAGCCAAGATGGGTCTTGGTTTCCGAGAGTCCATGATCGCTGACAATAAAAATGGCCGCCTCTTCCCACTGGTTCAGGCTTTTGAGTTTCTTATGGAGGGTGCCGATCGCTTCATCAATCAGCTCGTACGATTTCAGGGCGTCTGGATGAAAGGGGCTGGCAAGGTGTGAATGTTCATCGATGCCGGGAAAAACGACGAAAAGGAATTCAGGACTTTTCTCCATTTCATGGACCATTTTTCTTGCGGCGACCCGGTCCACGAGCGACCAGTGATCGGTCAGATGGGCATAGTACCAGTACCAGATTCGTGAGAACCAGGTTCGGTTAAACCGGCGTTTGACCCCCCGTGAGACGGAGTTAAAAATATTAAAGGAACGAGGGATTAATTCAAACAGGGTATCGACCTCGTGTGACATGTCTCGCGGAATAAAAAAAGTCTCGGCCCCCACATAACTCCGGAATTTGTGAGTGGCGAACGGACGGCGGGAATAGGCCTCTTTGTCAAACCAGCGGATGCCAGGAACATTGCAGGTTCCCGGGAAACAGCCGGTGAGATACGGCATATAAGCCGGCCCGGTCGTGGAGGGAAAGGCGGAGACCCCTGTCCGAAAATGCGGGAGGTGCTCCGCGATATTTGGAAGGCGGCCTTTTTTCAAGAGGTCCTGAAAGACGTCAGCACGCGCTCCATCCGCCAGGATCATGAGGCAACGACGGAAGCTCATTTTTCTAAAGTGCATCCTCCCTTTTTCTCAGGCTTTGCCGGTTTGGGGGGAGGAGGAGAGGTTTCAGTGACCAGGCCTGGAGGTCCCCCTTCCTTCTGCTCCAGTTCCCTGAGTTTGGACTCCATGCGGTGGACAAGATCGTCATACCCGTGTTGACTGATGATGCGATCGAACTGATACCGATAGTTGTCGACCAGACTGGCGTCATCAACGATGACATCAAAAATTCGCCATGAAGAATCTGCGCGGGTCAATTTATAATGAACGGTGATTGTTAACTGTTCGGAGGGGATCTGGATAGCCGTCCGAACGCGGGCGATCGATTTTGGTTCGTTAAGAAATAACTCTCCTTCGTAAGAGACGCTGTAAGGGGCCTTGGAGGAGCCCTTGCCGTTGGCATGTTCCTTTGAAAAGATAGCTTTTTTCTCGAGGAGGCGTGTCATTAAATCGATAAACTTATCCCTCTCCTTCCGATTTAAGTCGTCCCAGTGCTGGCTTAAGGCGAGCTGACAGAGATGGGCGATGTCGAAGGTTCCGTGGAGGATTTTTTTCTTCATTTCAGCATTGAACTTTTTCTCCTCTTCATCCTTTGGATGAAGGATGTAGGCATCGAGCATGTTGTCCAGCTCCTGGATGGCACGGGTGGGGGTTCCTTCCGGGGCCTGTTGGGAAGGAGGAACAGCCGTATGAACCAACGGGGCGGCAAAAACTCCGATCCAGAGGAGAAGAGAGCTGAGCCTAAAAACTGATTTTTCCCTCATGAGGCATCCTTTCCGGTTTTTTGAGAGAGACGGGCTACGGCGACGTTGTAATTAAAAACTGCCTCGAAATACTTCCCCCGGGTCTCCAGAAAAGACTGGATCGCATCGACAAAATCTTTTGGTTCTGCGAGGCCGATGTCATAGTTGCTCTGGGTCAGAAAGAGCAGTTGACGTGAAAGCTTTCCCGCCTCCTCGGTCCGTTCGATCTCCTGCGAGGCGTTCCGAACATTCAGGTAGGCCTCTTTCAGTTCGAGAACGATTCCATCTCGGGCCAGATCTCTTTGAATTTCTGTTTTTTTCAGTTCGCTCTTTGCCTGGCGGATTTTCGCGGCGGTTCCGTGAAAGTCAAACTGTCCTGAGAGACGGAGGCCGACGCCGGCGCGGGTGAAGTTGAGGGGATCACTGAAGTCATCCGTTGTTGTGATCCCGGTGACATTGGGAGTCCTCCCCATCTCAAAAAAGGCACCAAGACCCAGGTTGGGAGTGGTGAGTCTTCTTTCGAGGAACAGTTTTTTTTCACGTGCCTGATAGGCGATATCCAGTTGTTGCAGGTCATCGCGTTGATCCAGCGCCTCCCCCTGATATTTTTCAAAAGAGGCGAGCGTTGCCTCCGTCCTATAAAGGCGGTCGCTTCTGATGTCGAAACCGATGGTTGGATCGACATCGACGAGGATTCGAAGTGCCTCCTTCGCCATGATCTCCTTTTTGTCCACCTCCTCAAGCCGTCGCTCCAGTTCTGCATGGAACAGTTTTAGTTTGAGCAGGGCGGAAGGGTCTCCTCCTCCCTTCTCCTCCCGCTTCTCGATCTCTTTGCCCAACTCCCTGGCGGCCGTATCAAGGAGACGCCGGATCTCACGGGCTAGAAGGATTCCGTTATAGAGCTCATGGACGCGGAGGGCGATCTCTTTTTTCTTCGCCTCCTTTTTTTCCTTCTCCACCCGTATTCCCAGGTCTGCCAACTGTTTTCCAGTCCCCACCTTGCCGAAGGTTTGAAGCGGGATGCCAAGCCCCACCTTTAATTTATTGAAGACGGTCAGATCACCTGAAAAAAAGCTGTCAATCGCGTGGGAGACATCCTTCGGGGCCGGCCCGACGTTGTATTCGTATTCCAGGACAGGAAATCCGATCTTTCGTACCTCATTCTCCTTCTCCTCCGCGGTCTTGATGTCGTAATCGGCAACCTCCAGTTGGCGGTTCAGGGTTGTTGCCCTTCCAAGGCACTCCTTGAGACTTAAAGAGACGGTCTTGTGATGGCCGTTCCCCCAGAGCCTCTCCGCCTTCTCGCGGGCTGTCTCTTTCCTCTCCTCCTTGCTGAATGCTGGCGTGGCAAGGAAAAGTATCAGAAGCAATGCAACGATCCTTGGTGAAGTTGAATGCATGAGAGGGTGGAAACTAGACTAGGGAGAGTCCCTTAGGCAAGCCTAAACAGCTTTAAAAACCTCTTGCCCTGGTGAGCAACCGGTCTTTTTCTATCTGTTCTCTCGCCAGAAGGTCTTTGAGGATATAGGCGACTTGCGTGCCTCCAGCCTGTTGCAGTTGGTACCACCCGAGGCTTGAATTGAGAGGGTCCTGAAGCAGCCTGGCCGTCCGATTCGCCTCTCTTTGCCAGTCTTTTTGATGTTTTGATTCTTCTGTTTGTCGCCTTTTTAGGAGGGCCGCTTCAGCAATCTTTAGACTTCTTTCAAACTGCTCTACTTTTTGTTCCAGCGGGACGAATCGTGGATTTTTTCTAAAGAGATGTTCGACGAGATCGGAGGGGCCAACGGGAAAATTGGGGTACCGTCTCCGGGACTTTTCAAATTCTTTCCGGGCCTCCTCCAGTTCATCCAACGCCTCCTGATGTTTGCGGAGCGCCTCCATGTAATGCTTCCCCTCGATATCCGGATGATCACCGGCGACCAACTCCATGGTCAACGACCGATCCTCGATCTTTCGGGCAAACGTCTTGTAGCGATCCTGAAGCATTTTCTGCTGCTCATCAGAAACCTCTTCACCCGCCTCCAGTCGATCTTCGATCGCTTCGTACATCTGTCTGTATTCCAGGTAATCCTTTGAAACCCACTCCACCAGATCCGACTTTGTCTGGGAGTAGGCCCCAAGCCGGGAGCGTCTTCCAAACCACTCCATTCCGGTCAGGAGAGCGGTCGTGGCGGTAAAGCGGGTCAAATAGGTGAGTCCCCTCAAACCCCTTTGCCAGCGGATCCCCTGGGCGATATTTCCGGCCTCAAACGCGCAAAGGGCCCGGTATCCCATCTTTTGAATGATCAATGGTTCGATCAGGAATCGTCCCAATGCCAGATGAAACCCTGAAAAAAGGGTGCCGACTATGAGGTTTGAGAAAGGGGTCCAT
The DNA here is from genome assembly GCA_016180855.1 of Deltaproteobacteria bacterium. NCBI lineage: Bacteria > Pseudomonadati > Myxococcota > Myxococcia > Deltaproteobacteria bacterium. The sequence continues at coordinate 60,507 of JACPAL010000004.1, forward strand.
TCCCGGTCGTGATACCATTGAACGACCGACATCGAACACCAGGGGGTGAAAATGTTTTGGATCACTCCCCGAAGATAGGGAGATTTTCCAAAGAGGCTACTGCAAAGACCGCCTGCAAGACCGAAGAGGGTAAAAATCAGAACCTCCGGAATCGTTTCACCCCAGTCCACTTTTTCTCCAACCAGGGTTTTGGAAAGGAACACGGCGCCTCCTATCTCGAGGGCTGAAAAGCTGCCCCGCAGCCCAACCTGTTTGGCGCGTTGGCCGACGGTTTCTGGTGGAGGTCCGTTCAGATGGGCATCAATCATGATCCTTCTTGCGGTGATAAACTGGGGTTCCGTTTTCTGGGTGTGAAATTTAACCGATGGTGTTTCAAGCGGGATGTAATCCCCATCATTCGGAGCGGTTTCAGGGAGGCCTTGTGGTTCAGCAAGACGAACGACGCTTGCCTCTCCTTGGCCTCGAGGTGAGGCAGCCATTGTTGCAACGGCGTCGGTCAGCAGTCGACATTGATTGACTCCTGTCTGCCCGGCCAATTCCATCTGGATCTCGGCTCCCGATGTGGCGGTGGTGAGGTTTCTTGCGCCCGGTGGGAGATGAAGATGCATCCCCTTGCCTCTCATGGCAGGACCGGCAACCATCTCGACCGCTCGTGCCTTGTCATCGATATGACCGATTTGCTCCATCGCTTCGGCCACGAGCGGTTTGCCGCCAAGTCGTGCATAAGGGGCCCCTTTGTTGGTGTCATATCCTGGGGTGAGGGTCTCTTGCTTGGTGACGGCAAAATCATCGGCAGTCATCCGGGTTGGATCTCGCCGGTATTGGTCGAATGCATTTTGAATTGCGCGGATCTGATCCTGAAACGTGAAAATGTTCGGGGCCTGACGGACGATCCCCTCCAGATGCTGGATCGCCTCCCTGGGGTCGCGAGGCAGTGGCTCTTCCGGCTCAATTCCGAGAAAGGCCTTTGCAAAGGCCGGGGATTCATACGCGATCGCGGCGACCCGATGATCATACCCTAAGGTATAAAGAACAACTGATTTGCCCGAGCCCTCTGCCAAGCCTAACAGGTAAGCCTGTGCCCCCAGGTAAAAGTGCGTATGGATCGGGAATGAGGCGGCATCGGGACGGACCCGCAGGAGGGGGATATGCGCCTCTGTTAAAAGATAATCGAGACCTCCCGGCACATGCCGTCTGATAAGCTGACCGAGACGAATCGGTTCTGACCAGCGGGCGATCGTGTCATCAAGGTCGTGAGAGGGGGAGCCGTAGGTTCGTCCTGCTTTGTGTGCCCTGTTATAGATTTCCTGATCATAAGGATTTGGTTCGATCCCAAAGCGTCTTAGATGGCCATCCAGGGAGGGGGGGTCCGCCATAGGTCATTTAGTTCTTTATATTCCTTCTTGTGATGAGGAGACGGATTCCCATTTCATCGACATGAGTGCCAGGCAGGAGTCCACAGGAGTCCCCTGTACAGAACGGGATATCGGCCGATCTAAACGACTCCCCCTCACTCAGGCAGGGGATATTGGGGACGACCCCCGTAAACGCCTCACTTCTCTTGGCGATTGGTCGTCCATCGGAAAAATCAGGGATTGAAACGGCAACCTCTTCACCTGTCTCTTGATCCGTCGCGGTTCTTTCTCTCCCCGCCGTCGGTTTGCAGTCATTGGTGGCATCAAACATCTCAGCCCAGAAACCTTCGGAAAGCGTTCCGTCATCCCCTCGATTTATCTCCCGATCGTTAGTCGACCAGAAGGTCAGGGTGAGATTTGCAGTGAGCGGCTGATCCGGATTGGTGCGATCGTAGGGGTTGTCAGAAAATTCCCAGTCGGTTTGAACAAACATCCCTGAGCCCATGAGCAGGGCGGTCTCTCTCGGCAGGAGCGGTTCCGTCTCTCCCGTAACCGTGAGGAGTCCCAGAATGTTTCCCCAACAGCCTTGATGGAAGCATTGGGCAAACAGGTCTTCGTGCATCTGGCGCGCGACTGTATTGCGGAGCGCCGTTTGACACTCCTCCAGCTGTTCGTCGCTGACCGCCCCTTCCTCGCGACAGAGCTGACGGTGATAATCAAGAAATTTGGGGAGACTATTCCATTGGGCAAACTTATAGTCCGTGGCATGGATGGCGTCCATAAAGCTGGAGGCAACGTCGACGCGATCGATCTGGTAATCAACACAGACCTGACTGAGCGGTTCGTATGGAGTTGTCGCGTTATTAACCCACGGGTGCTCGTAGCGGAGCCCCTTCGCATAGAAGGTTACTACGATGTCATAATTAGCCGGCTCGCAGGCCTCGTCAGCCTGATCGGTTCCGGTCGGTCTTGTTTCGGGAGGGAGGGTGGGATTATCATCCCCTCCACAGGCCTCAAGCAGAATGGCCCCTCCTACCAGTAGGGCTAGCGGCGATGCCCTATTAATCGGCAAATGGATCATTGTTTAAATCCCCTTTTTAGTCCGAGGGTATTATCGGCAGCCATTTTAAGATGTTTCTTCATTATTCCACACATCTCCCGTTTGTATCTTTCAAACAGATCCCGAGTCCCATCAGAAGATGCCGCGGTGCACCATGGGCCGTGCCGAAGCTCTCCTCCGGTGTTGACTTGAATTGCAGACTCCCGGCCAGTGCCAGGTTCAAACGGTCGAGCAGAAATCCCCGGATACCAAAATCAATGAGTGGACGTTCGGAGAAGTTCTCACATTCATCACGATGCTGGATCCGATAGACCTTCTCGGCGCAGGGGCAGAGGTCGGGGATCGCATATTCAGTACAAAAATCCTCCAGAGGAGCGATCGCCGCCATCTCTTTTTTAATGGAACGGGTACTGGTGGCCAAATAATTGGAGAGCAGGGCGTTAATGCGTGTCTGGAAGACGGTCCCGATGCCGACCTGTTCACCGTCCGGATCGTCGGTGTCGCGCGTTAGCGTGTTGTTCTCGATCACCGTGTAGTTAATGAACGTCTTGTCGGTATCCAAAACAGCGGTCGGTTCCTGACCATAGGTGCCGTTTTCATAATCGATCTCAACCGGTGCATCCATTTTGGTGGCAAGCCCCGCATCAATCGCAATGAGGCCTTCCTCGGCCAGGAGAAGTGTGAGACGGAGTGTCAGTTTGCCGCTTGTCTTGAATCGCGCAAGCGGGACCGGTTGGACACCGCAGTTGGGGTGGGTAACGAGCTGGTGCCCTGAACGGCTCGACGGGAGATCGCAGATATCTTTGAGCACAATCTCTGGATCGTAGGAGGGATGTCCCGCGGTGATCGCCTCTCCTTTATAGAGACTCATGACAGCATCTCTCAGCCCCAATTCGAGATCGACATTGATAAGGGGTGAATCGGTTGTTTCGTCTCCTTCACGGATGGCCCCGCCTGAGATATTAAGGATGCGTGCGGTAATCGCCGTATGGGGATCGAGGGAGGTGCGAATAATAACAGGGGCATTGGGGGGTACGCCCGGCAGAAAGGTTGCTCCGCCCATCGCTGTCTGAACATCGAGCGAGAAGGGGAAACATTCCCAGTCATTCAACGGTGAATCGGTCGGTTCTTTTTGATTGGTTTCGCCGTTCCGTACCTTCGGTCCGCGTTCATCCACCTCAATGTTTTCACCATCCTTGTTAAAACATTCCGTACGAATACCACCAATATTCGGTGAGGCGAGCCCCATCTCACGCAATCGGGAGATGCTCATATCGAGGAGATCCGCCTTCTCCTGTGCGAGGTGGTAAAGCAGCATGTTGGAGGTGTGAAGGAGTGAATTCAGAAACTCTTCGGAGAGGCCAAGATTGATCTCATTCCCCATGAAGAGGGCGGCATCGGCCGGATCGACAGGCTCACCCGCCTCCTTTTCGCGAATGGGGCCAAAGCTGTTGGCAATGGTGGCCCCATCGACCCCTTCCGGTATCGTTTCTTCAAGAAGACGTGTGACAAAGTGGTCTGCCTCCGGATCGTTTGTACCGACGTCGGCCGCCGGTGCCATCAATCCGGGAACGCTCAGAAAGATCCCCAAACGGCTCACCTCGATGGAGGCGTGGTTGATGTCGGCGTAAAGATCGATACCGACTGGCAGATCGAGGAGATCGAATTCAAGACGTTCCAGAGGTGTCTCTTCGTACTTTTTTAAAGCAGTTTCGATCTGGTGCGGAATGGCGTGACGGAGTGTCTGTTCCAGGGTGACCTTGAGCTGTCCGTCCAGGTTCTGGTTGTAGCAGTCGGGATCGACGTCGGTAAGGGGCCCCAAGGCAAGATCCTGGCCTCTCAGGAATTGGCACATTGCCATATCCTCGTCGGTATCATCGGTATCCGAGAGGCCTGCTTGAGGGGCGACGAACTCGCCCGGCGATCCATTGAAATGGGTCCGTGCCTCTGTCCGTTCATCGGTGCAGTCAATCACCACACCCCGTTTGACCCCATGCTCGAACTCCATTCCTCCGACCCAGGTCAGCAGACTTTCATTGGGAACCCTTTTGATCTCGAGTTTCAGTTTTCCATTTTCTTCCTTGACCCGGAGTTCCACGGCAATCTTGATCGAGGCGAAATTCATCTTGAACGGGAGGATGTGGGTGCCTAAGACCGGTTCCGTCCGCAACTCCCCAGGGAAATCGACTGTATCCAGGTGGCCGTCCCCGTCATCATCCAAGTCTTCATCCTCGTCATCTTTGTCAGGAGAGGGACAGTTGTTGGTCGGATTCCAACGGGTTGGATCGGTGTCATGGCAGTCATCGTCCTTGTCCTCAATATCCATGATCCCGTCGTCATCCGAGTCGATGTAATTTACGACAAAGAATTCAACATCACTCTGTAAGTCCTTGATCTCGAGTGTGAGACGGGCCTTGTTTCCATCCATGAGATCGAGACGGGGGATGTCAACTTCCCGTACGGTGGTGTCGTACAGCTTGAAGACACGGGTATAATCCTCGGAGAAGACCGAGTCACATCCCATCTTGTCCTGAAAGTGTCTTAAGACGGATGAGGGGAGCGGGGTTGGAATAAACAGATCGGGCAGCATCTCCTGTTTGAATTTGGCTGAGTTCAGGATTTTGAGAAGCGTTGCCTTGAGCTCTCCCTGGATAGTGTCGGCGGGCAGATAGGCGGAGATTGCCTCCGGAACCATCCCGCGGATCGGATCAAATTTTCCCGTTGAATCAACGACCGGCCGAACCTTTCCAAAGGAGAAGGAGTGGGAGTCGATCGTTTCGTTGCCATTCAGGTCCTTGGCCTTGATGGTATAGGTATTGATCGGGAACTGAAGTGGGGAGACGGCAGCGACAAAATGATCTCTTCCGTTTACGACCCTCTTTGACATTTCGTCGAAGACCGACTGGCCCGCGGCATCGGTCTCATGCTGTGCCTGAACGAGGAGGGGCTCTTGCAACGGCTCCTGCCCTCCATCGATCTCACAGCTAGTAACGTCAACGAAGACCTGCGAGAGCGAATTTCTTTGATCGGCGATAAGGACTCGTCCATCGACCCCCGGGATTTCAGACCCCAGATTTTGATCGCGGTAATATTTTACGCAGAGTTTCGGGCCCCGCATATCATTCCGAAAAGGTTCCAGGGCGATCCGTTGGCCGACAGTCCCTTCCGTCGTGACGTTGTTTACCTCGACCTCAAGGCGATTGAGGCCATGACCGAGGGGGAAGGTCACAATATGTCCGTGGCAAAAATCAGAATCAGAAGAGACGACCTCGGTTGGTTGCAAGGTGGTTCGCGTGACCTTGGTGACACCGTTTGTATCGTCGGTTACTTCATCAACGGCTGAAAAGAGAAGAGCGTTCCCTTCTACCGGAGATAGGCCGGGCGTGGTGGCGATACACAGGTCGATTTTACTCGCACTGATCTCTTCCTCCTCAAGACGGGATTCTCGTGTGGCGATAGGATCGAGTTCGGTCCCTGATTCCGTGACCCTCACGTCCAAGATACCATCGTTATCATCATCGGGATCGTCGGCATTGAGGATTCCATCTCCATCCACATCGGGATCGATGCTATTGGGGATCCCGTCATCGTCCCGGTCATCATTTTGAGAGACGGTATAAGGGGATTGGGAGGCAGCTCCTGATTCCCGTGCTGCGAGGATGCTCATATCCGGTCGTCCGACCCGGAAGAGTTGACGTGTCTCCGAAACACGTTGGATCTGACTTTCACTAATGAAGTCAGCATGAACGATCGCCTGAAACTCTCCTTGTGTTAATCCTTCTCCCGGCAGTCCAACGGTCAAGGCAAAGCTGCCGTCCTCGGTCTGGATCTCCCCCATCGCCGGAACACGGACAACGTCATTCACATTATTGATGTCTGATGGGTAGGAGATCGCGAAGATCAAGTCGACGACATCTTTGTAGTCTTCATAGGTCATGAACTTGCCTCGGAAACAGATCGAGTCCTGATTCGTGTTGAGGCCATCCTGTGGATCAAGAAGACAGATTCGGTTTCCCATATAGAGGGCCGAGCAGGCATCTTCGAGGCTGATAAAGCCTTCTTCACAGGCGAGCAGCGGACGAGCCAATAGGCCGATCAACAGGAAGGCAGCTAAAGAGATTGTTTTTGTCAGTTTCTTCATCGAATCTCCGCCTTAATGATGACATACATCGTGACACCTGCGGCACTGTCAAACGAGCTCGATAACTTCCCAAGCCCGACCAGATCAAAATTGAAGGGCCCGGGCGCCGAACCGGTGCCATAATCAAAACTGTTGGGACCGGCAGGTTCGGGAGCTGCGATACGTCGTCCGTGGAGCTCGTTGGCCGCCTCGCAACCGTCCCCCGTGAAGAGTGAGTCGATCAGGTTCCGGTTCTCCGGATCCATCAAACTTTCCGGGATATCCTGGTCAAACAGTTGGTCCTGGAGGACGGTATTGGGGACAAGACGCACACCGAGATTATCTTCATCAGGGATCAAGGCGGGCGTGATGCACTCCGTAGAGAAGGCGATCCTCATGTGGGAGTCGATATCGCTGCTCAAGACGGGGACATCTGGCGCGAACAATCGGACTGCCAGATCATAAAAATTTAATTCGCCAGTAGCCGGATCATAGGAGCCCGGGATCCGGAAACGGTAATTTCCTTCATCCGTTCGCTGTCTTAGAAATTCCTCAAGGCATCCCCTCTCAAAGGCATCGGTTGGAACGAGGACATTCGTGAGGCTACCGGTATTCACGTCGGCGGAGGGTGAAGACTGGATCGCTGGGTGGCCACCACAATCCGCCTCAACATCAATGGCTGAGGAATCGGCGAGGAACAGATAGAAGTACGAGCATTGGTTTGTTCCTATCTCCTCGCATTGGACACGGTGTTCTGTCAGATAGGACTGCCCCGTAATAGAACCAAGACCATTATATAGTCGAAGCCCTGCCATTTCTGATGCGGGACGGAGGTTTCCTGATGGATCAATCGGTGTTACGATTGGATTGATGTAAGCCTGACCGGTGACGGGGTTAAGTTCAATACCGTCGGTTAATGTAAAGACCTCGACATAGTCGTTGATTTGGGAGGCTGTCAGGGTGCGTGTTCGATACCGCTCCAGAAGACCGCGGGTTGTTGTGCTCAAGAGACGGGATTGCTGTGAAGAGGGATTGATCATCGGGTTGGTGCCGGCCATCAACCGGTGGATGACGAGGTCCCTTGTATCTGTCGGTGCGGCGTGGGTCCCCTTGAGGGCAAAATGGATCTCCGTTGATGTGTTTTCAAAATTTTCGTTTGCACCAAGTCGTGGTGGGTTATTGTCGACGTTGCCGGAGGTCGCTTTGATTACGAGATCGGCGGTATGAATTTCAAACGATCCGCTTGATTCGGCATTGAAGGTGATCCGACCGAGCCGGACCTCCTGATTGGAGGTCAGTGTGATCGGATAGTCCGGTACGACCACCGGCTCTTCTCCGGGCGTACAGAGGCCATCTCCCACCACTCCATCGACAACGAGCGTGAACTGGTCCTGACTGGGACCGCTGAGGCAGGGAGGTTGCAGGATGCGGAGTGGTTCGAGCCCCCCACGATTTTTGATGAAGATTTCGCGGGTCGCACCATCCTGACGGAAGCTGTAGACAAGGGCCTTATCCGGTTCATAGGCGTCATAGGTGGAGGTCTCTCCGGCACCTTCGACGGTAAAGGTATTACAATGGGATTCCTCGCGACAACTCCCCTCGCGTGTTCGTCGGTTGTCATCCTGGATATAGGCGGAAAGGGTCGCCCGTCGGTCATTTTTGGCACGCCCTTGAAGCGTGATTGTCTCTTCTGTTTCCAGGTCGGGACGGACGCTTCTACCGTGCAGATATAAACTTCCTTGATCTTCCCGGATTAGTGTCTCTGTACTGGGATCGACCGTGTTGACCGCCTCGGTGGCGAATGGCCCATAGTTTAAGAAAAAGAAGAGATTCTGAGGTGTCTCTTCACTGCTGGGCGGAATCGTCCAGGAGGATTGATCGGATCTCCAGGCCCGATTTTCGAAGTCAGGTCCTTGATAAACGGAGCCGAGACGGAAATTTTTGTGTCCGTCCTGGGCTTGTAAGGCATCGATCGTAATGGCACGCACCCCATCGTTTTTTAGACGGAACAGTTTATGATCGGTTCCGACGTTTACGATCTTTTCGGCAAACTGGACCGGCGTGGAGGAATCAACAGAAGAGCCGGTTTCAAAAGTGCCGATACGAACCTCTTCCAGTTTGAGCAGAGGAGCTGGTTTTCGGGCCGTTCCATGGAGGAAGAGTTTGATCTCCGGATTCTCCGAGATCGTCTTCGTTTCGTTACAGAGGATCAGTTCTCCACTGTTTGTACAGGAGGCGAGACCGGACAACTGGGGCGTGAAGGTGATCGGGAGCGAGATGTCGGTCTCCTGATCCGCCAGGATGTTGATCCCTTCCAGGAGTTCATCGAGTAAATCGCTTCCGATCTGGAACGCCCCGCCGGCGGGGGGCAGATCGAACTGGATCCCTCCATCCCCACCCTGAAGCGTCAGTGTAACTGTTCCGTTCTGTGCAAATTGATCGGTCGTTGAGGGGTAGAGGGGGTCACCTTCCGCCTTGGCATACGGGAGCTCTCCTTGCGATACCGGGACACAATCTCCATCGTCGTTGTGCAGACCCGGGAGGCAGAGATCAATCTCAAAACCGGTTTCGACATCCCCCTCCACCGTTAGTGTCTCTTGCTGAAGGGGGGCTGAATCGTCGGTTTGAAAACGGAGGCGTGCCGAGAGGGAGAGGGCATTATTTTCTCCATCGCCACCACCACCGGTTGGTTGTCCGCAATTATCGCGCAGATGTTGAAGACCACGGATGGTTCCATCGGATGCGTTGGGATTGGTAACAACTCCGCCGATCCGCGCGGTCAGAAGGGCATTGCCCAACTCCGCTTGTAACTGACCCGTACCGGCATTGAGGTCCGGGTTTCCATCATTCGGGACAAAGACAGCGGTGACAAATTCAACACGGCTCTTGTTTTCGCTCTCGACAAACCGGAGAGGTCCCCCATTGATCGAAACGGTGCTGACTCCATTGATAGAGGGGTCCGGTGGGCTCATGCTGGCGGTGCCGGTCGTGAGTGTTAGGGGGGGATTGGCAAGTCCCGGCAGGGCCTGGATAACACGATCGATCGGCGGCTGGTCGGCGGAGATATCGGTAGACCAGTACTCGCTGAACGGTTCGGGTCCCGGATAGCCGGTTGTTCCTGGGGCACAACTTGTGGAGACGCCGAGTTGGCAGCGCGTGAAGTTGTCGTACAGCGTGACCAGGAACTGCATCGTGATTCCTTCAATCTGGATACCGCCTCCTGGCAATTCCCGGCAGGTTCCGCGGCCGACGTGGGCCGCCATGCTTGGGGCGGCGGCAAGATTGGCACCCGAGTCGATCGCAAGCGATCCCGGCAACGCCGAATGTTCGAGGAGGTAGCGCGGGAAATCGGTTGCCCGGAGGAAGACGTTGCAGTGATCGTCGCCAATATCAAAAAGCAACTTCATCGGCCGATTTCCACCCCACTGGGTGATTGAGAAGGTGTTGGGGAGGTCGCACATCTGACTGTTACCAAACAGCGGTTCCGGACTCGGGCTACTCCTATTGGCTTCTGTACAACAGAAGAGGTCGGTGTGCGGCGGGTTCGGATAAAAGGCGGAGGGGCAGGGGTTGGGGATGTCGTTTCGATCACGCACGGCATCGATACGGAGCTCCAGATAAGAATCGACACGCACCTCACAAACTGTCTCCGGATTGATCGCAAATTCGCATTGGGGTACTGCAAGGGTAGTGTTGCAGGTCTCTCCTTCGGAGCAATCGGCGTCTGCCCGGCAGCCTATGATGCATTCCTCCTCATTGCAGATCCTCTTCTTCCCATTTTCGGCGGCACTGCACTCCGAATCAGCAGTACATCGTTGTTCCGTGACGAGCGTACAGGTAGCGTCGATACAGACCTTTCCGTCATCGCATTCGTCATCAGCGGCACATTCCTCAATGCCACACTGGCCGTTCAGACATTTTTCCCCCGGGGCGCAATCGGTATCTCCCACGCAGCTGACGGGAGAGGGAGAAGGGGAAGGGGAGGGGGAGGGAGGGGGCGGAGTGGTTGAACCACCGCCCGAGACACCACTGTCACGTGGGAAGACATACGGCTCATCGGCGCCACCGCCACCACAGGCGGAAAGAAGTCCGATGCTAACAAGCAGGAGCAGAAGGAACCAATTTTTCAAAAACGGTTTCGTCATAATGTTATGGCCCAAAGGTAAACATGAAGAGCCCCATGCTGGCATGGGCGACGGCGCCACCCATCATCCCGAGTCCCCATGGGGATTGGGAGTCGTCCTTCACGAGAATCGCCCCGCCTGCCAGTGCCATGAGGGTGGCCGCTGCAAGGCTCAGCCTCAGACGGAGATCATTTCCCTTCGCTCGCCGCGGGTCTTCCGGTGAGGCGAGAAGGCTTTCCAAAGAAAGGAGGAGGGAGGTGTCGAGCATCAGGCCGCTGTGGAACATCCCCGGTTTCTTGCCGACGGCACCGTAGATCATCGCGGCTGATCCTAGCGCCCCACCAACGACGGAGTAACCAACGGCGATTGGTTTTGGGGCATCCTCATTAACCGCCTGAACGGCCCGGATCAACATCATGTCATTCCATGTCTGAATTCCTAAGGTGAGTTGATTGACCTTCGCCTTCAGACCCGGTGTTGCGGCCGTCGGATCGGCGGCCTCATAAAGACGGAGATTGGTCAGTCCGAGGATGGGGGTATTTGACATCTGATAATAAGCCATCGCCTCACGGCGGTGCCTTTCTGCTGTAACCAGTTCCGCCCGCTTAAATTGGATTCTTTCATCAAGGCCGTTGAAGGTGGAGTCATAAAGGGAATTGAAGTCATCGACCTGCTTTTTCAAGACCGGGTTCAATTCGGTTCTGTTAACGGCGAGGAGAATTTTTTCGAGTCTGAGTGAGAGCGCCCCCCCCTCGCTTAAGATCTGTCCCATCGGGAGTGACTCGAGGGCGCGATTCAATTCATCGATCTCATCCTCAGAGAGCTGACCGGCAGCAAGCCTCTTTACATCTGTTGCCCTGAGAAACCGGCGTCGGACCAGTTGTCCCAGTTCATCCCATCGGTCACCCCCGGCATCAGCGATACTGTCACGCCAGAGCTCCATGACGACATTTGGGAGGGGTTTTTCGGTCTGGAGCTGATCCCGTGCCCTTTCCCACATCGTTTTTTTGATCCATTCAATGCGTTGGGTCGTTTTAAGCCCCTCAAGCTGTTCCAATTCTCTTTGAAGCGTCTTGATGTCATCTTCCGCACCAAGGGAGTCGTCCAGATGGTATCTCACATTGAGTACTGCCTCCGCCGCGAAGGGGGGCATGGAATCATCATCTTTCAAGATCGGGACCTTCAGTCTGAGTTGCATCAGGTCAATGCCGACAGGACCGAGCGAGATTGCGGCCGGTGTATAGGTCGTCCGTGCATACAGTCCACCAGCGACGTCCCCCTGTCCAGGAGACCATGAAGTCACTGCTTCGAGACCGACCTGTTCTCCGAGTCGGAGTTTGGCCCGTCCTGCCTGCAAGGCGGTCCATTCATGGACGAGATCGGCGGCTACCTTGAAATCAACAACGGATACGGTCGGGCTTGTGTCTGTTGTGGCAAGTTTTCGGTTTGATGCCCCAAGGGAGAGGTGCAGGACATGATCTCCGAGGCGCAGTTTTCCACCGATCTCTCCGCCGGTTGATGTAGGGAGAGAACCGGCCCCCTGCTTGACATCGGCGGGGGTGTAGGTCGCCCCGGCTGATACCTCCTGGAGCCTTATCTCTTTCTTTGCTGGCGCTGTTTCACTTACGGCACCCATTCTTTCGATCTCCTTTAGTTGCTAGTATCGCCACTCCAAAACGGCGGTTGGGGCGAGGAGTTGCAGATAATTCTGCTTCCCCTCTCCTCCGCCACTCACGGCTGCCAGTTCACGCACGTAGGTGTTGTCAACCGATAGATGAAGTAAGGCGGGACCGACACCGATCGAGGCGAGTCTCACCTGAAGACCGGCCGCGAGTCCGATACTTGTCCGGTTCACCGGATTTTCCTGCTCCTCCTCCAAATAGTGTGTCATTCGAGTCAAAAAAGTTGCGGGTCCCACAAAGATCTGTCCGCTAAGAAAGCCCAAGTAGAATTTGTTACCTGGCAAACCGACCGCATGGAAAAGGCTTGTCATTTCGGCGGTGCCACCGAATGAGATGATCTTGCTTGATGTCTCCAGGCGATCCTCCCCCTGATGCTGTACCCTTCGATAATGGTGCAGCCCCAGAAAGAAGCCACCGCGCGGGCTTAGATGTTGTTTGGTCGGGTGCCAGACGAGTCGTGCCCCCGCAATTTTTCCCTCGGATTCTGCCTCCCCTCGTCCCCGATAGCCATCTGTGAAATCTGGTTCCGGGGTCTTGGCTCGTTGTTCGAGGATAAAGTTGCCTGTGAGATGCAACTGAAGTCCGGCGGTCTTCCCGGTAGCACCCTCCTCGGTCGAGGACGAAGGGGCAAGTGGCAGACCAACCGCCGTTGCCTCCCCCGCCAATAATGAACCGATTGCTACCATTCGTTGTCCCTCGTTATTTCAGTCCCAGTTTTCCACCGGCCCCGGCACCATGGCTTGCGGCCCGTAAAAAGCCGGGCACATTTCTCCTCGCCAGTTTGTAGATATTGAAGAGGGCGGTGTTAAACTCCGCCCCTGATATATCGATCTGGGCATCGAGCATCCATTCGATTGCTGTAAAGACTTTTCCGTCCGGCGTAACGATCGGATAGAGTTTGTAGTGCCCCTCTTCCTCACGAATCTGCGAATAGCCGGATTTGACGGGATGGGCGAGTGCCCCCGTTTGCATCGGGGTGAGTTGAAAGTGCATCTCCCAGCTCCCGTCCCCGTTGTCCTTGATGTAGTCAAAAAATACCTTCGCCTGTGAGAGGATCGTCATCCCCCCCTCTTCGAGTTTGAGCTCAAAATATTGAGTAGCCGTTGCGCCGCCGGCCTGTTTTGCCTCCCTTACCAACTCGTCGGCCGTCTTGGTGCAGTCTGAGAAGGTCATTCCGGGTGCCCAGGCGCCTTTCATGGAGAGGAGTCGACGCGCGACCGCCTTCGGCTCTGCCGGGATGATCGCCCAGGCGGTCTGTCGTGGGAGGGTATTCGGCGCGAGTTTTTCCTGTGCCGTGAGGTGATAGGAGTAACCCGATCCACCCTGCTTAAGTCTTGCAAGGAGCTCCTTGCCAAAGAGTGACTCGACTGTTTTTTGGTCCATGAGGCCGGATGGGGCAGGGGCCTTAGGCCCCGGTGAAGAAGGTGGTGGTGCCGGTGGGGCGGGTCTAGGCAAATTCTGAGGTGTACCGGTTCCTGGTGGAGGAGTTTGTGTTGGGGGTTCTGGTGTCGAGACCACGCTGCTCGCCCCTGCAAAAAAGACGGCTGGGTCGGTGAGCGGGATATCATCCGCAGCAGATGTCGGGAGGGTTGGGCCTGAGGTCCTGCCTGTAGAGCAGAGAGTGATTGCCCTCTCTCGGACTACCTCGTAGAGTGCCGCATCAATCTGGCCCGATTCCGTTGCCGGTCTCAAGAATTTTTCGACAAAATCGAAGTCGACGCAGACAGGGGCGGTACTTGGCTTCTCTGCAATGAATGTGCGTAGTGCGAGCCAGAACGGTGGCTGCCAGACACATTGGTTTGAATTTTTTCCATCCGGCTTGCAGATCCCGGTTCGGTTAAAATTGACCCTCTCAAAATCCCCCAGTGAGAGACTTGGGCCGTTCTCGACTGTCACAGACTGCGTGAGGAGCTCGAGGGAGAGATCGTAGGCCTGCCGCTCTGGTAACGGCATCTCTTTTGGGGCAGGAACCGCCTTGGGCCTGCCGCCGGGTGTGACCCCTCCAGTGGTGCCGGCTGTGGCGCAGGCAGCAACGCCTGGGAGGAGGGCCAATGCCGAACGGATTGCATAACGGCTCCATGGGATCTGCATCAGCTTTTACCTCCCTCTGGAACCGGTTGCCCTTTTTTAAACAGCCCGATGAACTGTCTCACGAGACGGACCGGTGGGGCGACAATATGATCAAGGACAAAGACGTAGATGTGGGGGATAAAGCCAACCCCGCACTTGGGGTCCTTGACCCTGGCATAAATCCAATCGATTCCCATCAAAAGAAGTCCACCACCGACAATCGGGATGACGAGACGGGTGGCAAACCAAAACCCAAGAAGTCGGAGGGGATATCCTGTCTGGCGGAGGACGTACCCCAGACCCCTGACAGGCAACGGCCAGGGCCTGATGGCCGCCTCAGCAATTGTTCTGGCGGGTATTGTACGAACAGGTGCGAGTCTCCATGGTCTACGAATGATTGTTTCGCCGATCGTCCAGATCGTTTCGACGAGGATCGTCCCGATGCCGGCCCAGATAAAACTCCCGACATAACGTTTCTCGTCCCACTGCAGATCCTCGCATTCCTTTACCTCACCCGGGTTGGGTTTCCCCTTATTCGTCTCTTCCTGGGCATAATAGGAGCCCAGGACGGCGGCGCGGGCCTGTTGGCAGGCGAGCGGAAAATTGGCCGCTGTGGCAAGCCCTCTCTGAATGGCCGCCTTTCGGATGTCGGTCTCGCAACAGATCTCATTTGAATTTTTGGAATCGGAACCTTTTACCCCCTGTGCGAATTGCGACCAGAAGAGGAGATCATCAACAACAGAGCTTGTCCCTTCTCCCAGGCTATTTTTCTTCCTCCTAAAGAAGCTATCAACCTCACGACTTTTCATGGGGTCTCTGAGTGGCTCAACCGAGAAACAGCCCTTCCAGGGGATGTTGGGGCCATAGGCAAATGTCATCAGAGAGTAGGCGCTTGAGGCGCTCCTAAAATCATCGTCGGTGAGCGTGTTGATAGTCTGCGGTGCCGGATCGCCTGTTTTGAGTTCCAGCGATTGGTTACGAACGGGCTTGGTTGTCACGACCGGTTGAGACATTTTTAGTTATTTCCTCCCAAACAGGGCGTCGAGATTTCCTGTCGAATTTCCCCGGTTGCGGTTTTCCGAATGTTGTCTGGCGACTGGTTTTGGTTTCGAAACTTTGGCGGATCGATAACTGGTGACAAGATCTGTGTTGACTCCCCATCCCGAAAGATGCGCCGGGGTCTGATTCGGTTGTGCCGCAAATAAATTTAAAACCCCCTCTTCCAACCACTTTCTCTCTTCTCGCCAGGTGGCGACGAGCAGATTGATACCACCCGTGATTACGGTATGATCAAAACCTCTTCGCGTCTGAAGATAGTGGAGCCCTGTATAGGCCTGTGTGATCTCTGCCGGGTTCAGCCCGTTCCGGTCTGAATCGGCTGAGGCGACATGATTTTTTATAAACTCCTGGTCCCCGGCGATTTGAGAAATTTGATCGATGAGGCCTTGAAAATCGGCAGTGGCAGATGACGTGATATCGGCCAAGACAGTCGGCATAACGACGCGTCTCTTGTCTTGGACAAGCAGACCCAATCCGCCTTGAATTTCGGCTGTTTCGCTATTACGGATCGCCTCTTCCCATTTCACCTTGAGGTCGGTATTCCACTCCGACGGAAAGACGACGGAATCGGCAAGTGCCTTCTCCAAAGCGGCTCTAAATCCCGGCATTTATCCCCTCCTCAAATAAGTTTTCGGCTTCAAAAATCATTTGTTGCCCCCCTTCCATGCCGCGGCATGTCATCAATTTGCGCTGATGGGACTGTTGAAAAATGCAATTTTTCAACACGCCCCTGATTTGGGGCAGGAATTTGCTGCATGCGGGCTCTATCGAGGGGGGACAGGGGTGGTTTCGGGGAAAGTGGGGGGTTGGCTTAAAATAAATGAAGAATCATTCAACTCCAGTACCCTTCCTCATCTCTCGACTCGCTATATTTGGTATTGGTGATCTCGGCCCCCTCGGAAAAATGATTAGCCGGGCCATTTTTTTGATCCCGTTAAAATCCTTCCATCGTTTGCGCTGCTTATAAGTATCACTCCCCATGACCCAGAAGAAACGGCAGGAGGGGAATTTTTGGGTGAGGTATTTCAGGAGATCAATAGTACGGCCAGTCGCGCCGGCATGTTTTTCATGGCTCTTAATCTTGATCTTTTCATAACACCCCCCTGTCCCTACTCCCTGGCCTATCCAGCAGGGCAGGCTTACCTTAAGAGGGGGGAGGAAAAAATGACGACAAGCCCTTAGTCTCTTACTAAACCCCGGCAACTTTTTCCGAAACGGATGCCTCCAGACCGGGAGTATCCAAACCTCATCAATGCTTTTCCGCTTGGCGACCCTTTTTACAATCTCCAAATGCCCAATATGTGGGGGATTAAAGGAGCCCCCAAAGAGGGCGACATTTTTTTTCTTCGCCACACCTTCCTCTTAGTGTAAGAGGGGGGACGTTTCCAGTTCTTTTCCCCTTTGCAGGGGGGAGTTGTTATCCGCCTCCGCCAGAAAACCCTGCCGTCTTGCGGCGGGGATGAAGGGTCCAGAGATCCGAAGCATTGGCAGAGGAGGGTCGGTGGCTACGGGGATTCCGCCAAGAAACCCCGCGGTCTTGCCGCGGGGAGCTTCATTTATGAGGATACGTAAGGCACTGATCGTTTACAAAAAAAGTTCCTACGAGGCGCATGTTTTTGGGGAGAAAGACCCCGTCTATTTGCAACTCCTTCGGGTGGGGAGTGCAGCGACCCGGACCTCCCGCGGTGTTCATCAGGAGCATCGAAGCACCCTTGAGGCCGTTCAGGAGGAGCTGCGTGCCCTAGGCGTATCGTTTGACTTGAGACAACGGTATTACTTGAAGCCGATTCGTGGTTATGACCTGGTCATTACGATTGGTGGTGATGGCACCTTTTTGGAGACGGCCCATTTTCTCGAAGAAGGGGTGATGATGGGGGTCAACTCCGCCCCTTCCGAGTCTGTCGGATTTTTCTGCCGCGCCAATCGTTCCAACTTTCGACGCAAAATCATCTCTATCTTAAAAGATCAACACCCGCTTTTAGTGCTCTCTCGATTGAAATTGAGTATTCCGGGTCAAAAAAAGATACCACTCGTCTTAAATGACATTCTGTTTGCCAATCAGAATCCTGCGAGTACGGCACGATACCTGCTGAGTGCCCGGAGAATTCGGGAGGAGCAGAAATCTTCCGGGGTCTGGATCTCTCCGGCGGCGGGTTCCACCGCAGCGATTCGTTCGGCGGGTGGAAGGTCGTTGCCGATCCGTTCGGCCCGTTTTCAATATAGGGTGAGGGAACCGTACCAACCCCGTGGAAAAAGATATCGTCTGCGAGGCGGGATTCTTTCGCCACGAGAGAAAGTCACCATCTTTTCCATGATCGATGATGCCGCTGTCTATATTGACGGTCCGCATCTTGTTTATCCGGTCAAGCGGGGATGGACGATCACAATCAAACGGTCTCATTCTCCACTTAAGATGGTGGGATAAGAAAAAGGATCTCGCTGGCGACCTCTTCAATCGCCTTGTTGGTGACATCAATCACCGGGATATTACCCAGTTTCTCAAAAATCTGTTTGGAACAGGCAATCTCTTCGCGAATCGCCTCGAGATCGGCGTATTTTTTTGTAAACCGCCGCCCGATTTTATCGAGACGGTTTTTCCTGAGTTCCACCAATTTAAATGGCGAGATCGTCAGTCCCATGATTTTTGTACGGGGAATCTCCATCACTTCCGGTGGAAGAGGGATGTCGATGACGATCGGAATATTCGCCACTTTGTAGCCCCTGAAGGCGAGATAGATAGAGATTGGGGTCTTTGAGGTCCGGGAAATACCCAACAGAACCAGGTCGGCCTCGTGGATTGTTCCCGCCCCTAGGCCGTCGTCGTGTTTGATCGTAAAACTGACCGCTTCATTACGGCGAAAATAATCAGTAGTCAGCTGATATTGTCTCCCGGGCTGGCTTGAAGGGGCTTTATGAAAAAAATGGGTGAAGGTCTCCAGAAGGGGCCCCATGACGTCGATCGTCATGATTCCAGCCTCTGCGGATCTTTGCAGGAGATGTTTTCGGTTGCCCTCGGAGACGAGTGTAAAAAGAATCAGACCTTTGGTTTTTTTTGCCTCACGGATGATCTGATCGATCTTTTCAGGAGTGGTTACTTTAGGCCTTCTCATGATGATCACCTGTTCCGAGCCGAACTGTTTCAGGACGACATCGGCCAAATCCTCCGCCAGATCTCCTGTCGCGTCCGAAACGGCGTAAATGATATTTGTTGAGGGTTCAGTGGGCACTCGGAAGAACCTTCAGGCGCTCCTGTTCAGCGGGAGCCTCCAGATCGGCCATCTTATCTCCAAACTTTTCCAGGCGCTTTTCGGCCGATTCATACTTTTGACGCAAGTTTTTGAGATGGAGGCCGATCTGCGCAAACTCCTCCACAAATCTCTTCAGATCCTCCTTGAGGCGTTGAAGATGGGTGTCCAGCGAGTGGGCCCACTCCTCAATCTTCATTCCCCTGAGACCGATCGCGATCGTCTGCAGATAACCGTAGAAGCTGTTGGGAGAAACCGGAAAGACCCTTTTTTTCTGGGCATAGGAGAGCAGGTCGGCCTCCAGGGTTTCGTCCTTGATAATCGCCTCATAATAGATGTTCTCTGCCGGGATATACATTAGCGCAAAGGGGAGGGTTGCTTCCTCCGGGCGAATATATTTTGAGATATCGTCAATATGTTTTTTGACGTCGCTGATGAAATCTTTTCGAGCTATTTTTTTCTCCTCTTCAGAGCTCGCCTCAACCAGTTTCCGGAAGTTTGGGAGGGGGAACTTTGAGTCGACTGGGATCAATCCCTCTTTTGTCCGAATCACCGCATCGACCCTCTCGCCGCTTTTGAAAAGGTATTGAATCTCAAAAGACTCCGGAGGGAGGACCTGTTTCAACAGGTTTTCGAGCAAGAGTTCACCAAAGCCCCCACGAAATTTTGGGGAGCGGAGTGACTCCTGAAGCATCGCGATATCTTTCCCGACATTATGGACTTGTTGTGTTGCCGCTTCGAGCTGGCTTAAGCGACTTTTGACCTCACCAACGACTCGGGCGGCGTTATCGAGTCGGTCGCCAACATGACGATTGGTATCGTTCATCTGACGGAAATTCTCCTCCAGTCTTTTGCCGATTTCTCCTGTCAGCTTGCCGAGCTGATCGTGAACCTGGCGGATATTCTCATCATGGCTCTTTTGAAGCCGGTCCAATTCCTGCTTGAGAAGGAGGTCGACTGAATCACGAGGACGGGTTAAGAGATAAGCCAGCAGTCCAAAACCACCTAATGTGACGAGCAGAACGGTAAATGTCAGGAGGGTCATGCCCAAAATCTAATTCCGCAGGCTTGTGAAAGCAATTAGAAAGTCATATTAGCCCGTCAACAACGAGGGGTCCTCTCCCCTTGGCCTGCCCTGAGCCATGCCGAAGGGCGCGAGAGGGAAGGGGTTTGATTAAATTTTGATGAGGGTGAGGGAAGATTGAATATCAAAATCTATACCACAAATAATTGCCCCTATTGCCACGCGGCGAAGGATCTTTTTCGTTCAAAGGGGTTGGCCTTTGAGGAGATCGATGTCAGTGGCGATGAGGCGTTTGACAATCTCATTAAAGAGACCGGCTGGCGAACAGTCCCTCAGATATTTATTGATGGAAAACTGATTGGTGGTTTTCAGGAGTTGGTGGAGCTCGATCGTAAGGGAGAAATCGAGTACTGAGTGAATAAATCCCAGTAGGGATTTATGAGTCGAAGTGCTAGGCCGGGCTGTTCCGGTTGTAATCCCCCCGCCGTCGCACGGCATACTCACAGGCAAGCCCCTCTGTTTTCTTTCCTTCGTCACCACCCCTTGGGTCTGAAAATTTTTGGAGGGCGGTTCGATGAAGGTCGCCGGCCTCATAGGTGCCTTGAGGTGTAGGGGCTACAACAACTGCGGAGCGCGCCTGGACATCGGCGGCCATAAATTTTCGGGCCCGATCGATCGTCTCACAAAACTCCGCCATCTTGTGTGGATCGGTGTTGGCATCGCAGGCTATCAGTCCACCCGTTCTTTCCGGGGTGGAGCGTGCCATGCCGGTGGTGCTACGGGGCGTCGCTGTCTGTAAATTTCCAGGGGGTTTGGAGGTTGTGCCTGTTGGCCTCTGATGGGCAATGGCAGTACCTTTGTGTGGAGCTAACGATTGCTTTGTCTGGGGGAGAGTTCCTTTAGGATCCGTTTTGGTTGCCGTTTTTGAGCTAGGGGTTGCTGGTCGAAGATGGGCCGGAGGGGTTGCCGTTTTTCCACGTTGGAACTGTTGCCAACGAGCCGCCTCGGTCGCTGCATTATTGGCGAGCGTTCTTCCCTCTGTTTGACTGCCGTTTCTAACAGCCAGGTTCAGTTGGGCCTGCCGCGCCCGGTCGGCCATCTGGGCCGATTCAAAGTTTTTTCCGACATCTGTCTTTCGAACGGCATCCGCCAGCCTGGAGGTTTGGTCCGGGTCCAGCTTCACAAACTGGTCCGGGTTCACATTCCTCATCTGATCCTGAAGAGATGAGGTCGTCTCAGGTGGCAACATTTGTCGCGCCATCTGGTTTGTTTCACTATTTTTGAAGTTTAAAAGCCGCGTCAATTCGGCACGGGTGAGAATCGCATCCCCACTGATCTTAAATCCTTGGGAGATTTGTTTCGCGGCGGTAAAGAGCCTTGAGAGGGAGTCGTTATTCTGCTGACTCAGCTCGGCCAGGTTCTGCTGGGCCTGTGCCTCGCGACTTGCCTGAATCCCTTCTGATCGATCAAGTGGCATACACCATTCCTCTGGAGGGAGACCTCCAACCCCTCTAATCTGCAATATGGGTGCCCACCCACCTTCTTTTTTGTGTGTTTAACGATTTGAAATTAATACGTTTTTAGGCGCGCTTTGTACTATGTGCCTGGGTTTATGACATAAGCTGGGGAGGGGGGACCTCAATTAGGAACTATTCCCTTCAACCGTTGGATGCGCATCAGGCTTTCATGAAGACGCCTTTTGAGGAGCGGACTCTTGCCGATTTCGGCAGAAAAAGGGAGGAGGGTCTCAAGCTCCTTTTCCATCCCGTCACAGATCATGAGCAGGTCACAGCCGGCCTCAAACGCCAGAAGACTCGATTCCAAAAGCGACCAGCGGTCTGCGATTCCTCTCATCTGGAGGTCGTCCGAAAACAACACCCCTTTGAATCCAAGTTGCTGTCGCAACAGTTTTTGCAGGATAATTTTTGAGAGTGTTGCCGGATAATTTGGATCCAGTTTTTGATAAAGGACATGGGCGGTCATCAGTGCCGGAATTTTTGCCAAGGCAGCGATCTGAAACGGTGGAAGTTCTCTCTTCCAGAGACTTTTTGGGGGAAGAGAGACCTGCGGCAGGTTTTTATGGGAATCGGTGGAGGTATCTCCATGTCCTGGAAAATGTTTGCCACAGGGGATCACGCCGGCCTCCAACAGCCCTTTGGCAAACGGGATTGCGGTTTGGATCACAACCTTTGGATCACTGGAGAACGCACGGTCCCCGATAATCGGATTTTTTGGATTGGAGTGGACATCAAGGACAGGGGCAAAGTCGAGATTAATCCCCACGGTTCGGAGCTCGCGCCCCATAAAACGGCCGATCGATCGGAAGAACTCCTCTCTCCATTTTGCCCTCTGGTAGAGCTCTCCCCAGAAAGAAGCGGGGGGGTACTGTGTGAATCCGCTCCTCAATCGGGCGACCCGTCCCCCCTCCTGATCAATCCCAATCAGAAGGTTTGGAACGACGGCCCTCAAGGCGCCCGTCAGTTGACGCAACTGCTTTGCATGAACGATATTTCTGCGGAACAGGATTACACCTGCCGGAGGATACCTCCGTAGAAGGCTTTTCAGACGGGGCGAAACAGCGGTTCCGTTGAATCCCCAGAAAAAGA
Source organism: Deltaproteobacteria bacterium (assembly GCA_016180855.1). Taxonomy (NCBI): domain Bacteria; kingdom Pseudomonadati; phylum Myxococcota; class Myxococcia; species Deltaproteobacteria bacterium. The sequence continues at coordinate 82,852 of JACPAL010000004.1, forward strand.
GCCGGCTCGTTTTCCTCAGCATCGTGGTTTAAAAAAAACTTTCTTAAGATGTCTCTTTCAGGTAGTTTTCCTAACATAGTGGGGGGATTTAAACGAGTTTATTTTCCGGCGCTTTTTTTGTTGGGGCTGCCTTTAACGGCACTGGCGACACCTCTTTCAGGGCGGATCGATGAGATTCTCAAAAAACATCATCTGGATCGCGGAAAAATCGCCTTAAAGATTGTTCATCTCGCGGATGGGGCCATCTGGTACGATAAAAATTCGGAGCTGCTTCTTTCCCCTGCCTCTGTAGCAAAACTGACCACCGCTCAGGCGGCCATGAAGATACTGCGGCCGGATTTCTCATTTAAAACGGAATTTTATTCCCAAGGGGAGCCTGCAGCGGGTGTCATCCAAAATCTCTGGATCAAGGGGTATGGAGACCCGTTCTTTGTAACCGAGTCCTTGGATGTGGTCGTGAAAGGTTTTCAAAATCTTGGCATTCGTGAGATTCAGGGAAATATTTATGCCGACGAGACATTTTATGATCATGAGCATCCTTTCACCTACCTCTCGGACGATCGTGGCAAAAATTATCTGATTGAAACGGGCCCCCTCGTTTTTAACTTTAATACGGTTGAGATGATTGTTCAGCCAGGAGGGCAGGTTGGAAAACCGGCTCTTCTTTCACTAAAACATCCAACTCGGTATGTTTCTCTGCAGAACCGGGTCAAGACAAAGGGTCGGAGACAGCCGGTTATCTCGACAGAACGTCGTGGAGATGTTGTCGTCGTGCGTGGCACGATACCGATCAAGATTCGGGAAACGAGTATTCGGGAAATGGTGTCGGAACCGGCCCTGTTTTTGGCCACGTCTGTATGGGAGGCGCTTCAGTTGACCGGGATCACCTTTCAGGGAAAGATTGTACGGGAGGCAATCCCTCCTGAGGCAAAGCTCATCTGGACTTATCACTCGCCCCCTCTGAAGGAACTGATCTCCAGTCTCGGCAAGTTCTCCAATAACTTCTCGGCCGAACAGATTTTTAAAAGCCTGGGGGCTTTTCAGTTGGGGCCACCTGCCACAATGAAAAAGGGTCAGGAGGTTCTTCAACGCTATCTGGCCAGTTTGGGGATTACAGAGCCCGGTGTTTATCTTGAAAATGGTTCCGGTCTCTCAAAAAGTTCACGTCTCTCCGCCAATCATCTCATGAAGGTCTTGTCGGATATTTACGACTCTCCTTGGAGGGACGATTTTATCTCTTCCTTGAGTGTGGCGGGTGTTGATGGTACTATTGAGCGGAAGTTAGGGGGGGCTCTCCGTGGAAGAGTCTTTGCTAAAACGGGGAGCTTAAGAAAGGTGAGTACACTGGCAGGCTACATTAATCATACGCAGGGTCCCGTCGCCTTTGTGTTCCTTTTCAATGACTACCCTGGTTCCAAAGAGAAAATTAACCGCGTGATGCAACGGATTCTTGAGGAGGTATTGAAAGAGACAGTGGAGATGAAAGGATAGAATATTTTTTATGAACGGTCGATCGTGGGGAGTTATTGCGTTGGTTGTGATGTTGGGATTGGGGCTTCATCAGGGGGTTACTTTTCTTTCACATCGACTCATGGGCCGATTTTCTCAATCTACGGCGCTTCAATCTGAACAAAAATTGACAGAGATAACTTCCTTCTCCAAAGAGGTAACGACGGAAGCAAACAGGCCGATACCACAAGATGATCCGCACCTCTTTTCTCCCTCTTTGTCGGTCCCTGAGTCGGGTAGGAGCCTTTTTTTGACACCCCCTCCTTCTCTACGATCGGCGGTCGATTTCTGGAGGCAAATCTATGCCGTCTACGATTTTAATCAGACCGTTTTGCATGACAGTGGAGACCTGTCTGTTATTTACGGTGTTCTTGATTTTTCTTCTTGGGATCAACAGGGGCTCTCCGAGTTCGAAAAGGAAAAAGCTCGTGAAAAGTTGATTCAGGCAGAGATCAAACGGATTGGAGAAGATCTTCCATTAGAGGCCGCGGAAAGGGTTCGCGCCCAAAGGGGGCTTAAAGACAAGTTTGGCAATGCGGTCAAGGTTTCTGGGAAATACCTCCCCCTCTTCGAAGAGATTTTCGAATATTATGATATTCCCATGGAGTTGACACGGCTCGTTTTTGTGGAATCCCTTTTTCAGGAGAGGGCCCAATCAAAGGTTGGAGCGGTTGGTCTCTGGCAGTTCATGCCGGGGACGGCCCGCCGATATCTTCAGGTCGGTCATCTGATTGATGAGCGGTATGATCCAATCCTCGCGACGCATGCCGCTGCACGCCTTTTGAAGTCAAATTATGAGGTCCTTGGGGAATGGCCCCTCGCGGTGACTGCTTACAATGCCGGTGTTGGTACAATGCAGAAGGCAGTCAGTGCAACCGGCACGACAGATCTTGGAACAATTATTCGTGAATATCGGGGCGGCGTGTTCGGTTTTGCCTCCCGCAATTTTTATCCCTCTTTTCTGGCGGCTGTTGAGGTATTCCATCATGCCGATCAATACCTGGGATTCATTCAGCGTGAGGAGCCTCTTTTGTTTGACTTTGTTGCCTTGCCGGCACGGGCCTCTTTTCCACAGATCGCCTTCTGGAGTGGCAGCAACCTGAAAGAGCTTTCCCGTTTAAATCCTTCCTATGTTCGTGAGGTGGCGAGAGGCGTCTATCTTCTCCCCTCGGGAGCGAAGATACGCCTCCCTTATGGAAGGTCGGACGTTTTTAAGACACGATTTATGCAGTACCCTTCCGTCCCGGCCGATCTTGCCTTAGATTATGCCTCGATCCAAACGGAGATCCCCTAAATAGGGATCTCCAGCCCCCTTATTTTTAACCCAATTGTTTAATTTAATGAATAAAATCAATTGGTTGATTGTATAACGCTTGGGGCACATCGATTGCAGACTAATAGGAGCGGGAGGGTTAGAGAATGATTGTAGGCATTATCAAAACAGGCGATATGATCCGTCATCCCCTGGATGTCTTCCGGATTTATGGATTGAGGGGGTGTTTCAGGCTGGCCCTTCGTGCCTTGAGCCGAAAGAGATACCAATTTATCGACTTTCTCGATCTGACATCCAGCGGTCTCAAATATCGTGGGAATCGTTGAGGCGGTAGCGGATCAACTTTCCTCCGGGAATGTCCGCCGGAAGAAAGTAAATAAAGCGTTCCTCTCTGTCGATCGCCATTCCTTCAAAAGTAAGTGTTTCCGGTGTTTGATAATCCCCATACCGATTCGGGGAGGCGAGGGGATTTTTAAGGAGAATCGTCCCCAAATTTCTGTTGCCCCATCGCACCCCACGTCCCATCGGGCCTTTTGCGTAGAGAAGATTTTTTAGCCGAAATTCAAAGCTGTTCAGATCATCACCGGACACCTCAATGAAATGACCTCGCCCAAAATAATACTCGGGGCTTATGGATGGCATCCTGGTGTTGCCCGTGCAAAGAAGCGTCCTGTCATTAACTGCCTCACACTCTTGGTAATCAACATGCTCCGCCAGATCGTTTGGATATTTTTTCCAGGACCCTGTCTTTGAGTCGACCACAAGAAATGCCTCACTATTCCAGGTGAGTCCTACCAAATAACGACCCAACAGCGGAGCGACGGCGCCGAGATGTTCGGGGATCGGAGTTAAGAGCTGACGCAAGGACATCGTCTGAGGGTCAAAGAGTCGAAATTGGCTGTATCCTTCAGGTCCGTAGGTGCTGTTTGCAAAAACAAGGTTCCGGAATGGGAGAAAGGGAGCCAAACCGGAGGGATGCCCCAATGGAGCCGGCTTCTTTGATCCAATCATGGTCGGGGGCTGATCGGTTGTTTCGATTAATTTCCAGTGAGGATCTTTCGGATTGGGAGAGAGGACCTCCTTGCGGGAACCTGTTAAAAGGTAACTCTGGGCCGTTTCTGCCTTTCTGTCCTTGTTGAAGAGTGTACAGCTGATCACAACATGATCCCGTGTGAGCGCAAGCCCTTGAGTATGACACACGGTCTCTTCCGGATTCGTCCGGTGTTTTCTCGCAAAAAAATGGTGTGGTATTTTGAGATCAAAGCTCTCTGCCCCATCGATCCTCCAGGGACTGCTGGGATCGGTCGTTTGAGGTGTGGTGGGTGGTGTCGTCGGTCCCGTTGCCAATCGGGCACAGGCTGTTACGCCGCCCAGAGCAGCGCCTGCCAGAAGATGAAATGATGATATTTTCATAGGCCCCTGTTCGGTTGGCCTCATCATTCGTTGCTTGCTTTCTTTTCGCTGCTTTGGCTAAAAGAACGGCCTTGTCTGTTCATTTCAATTTTTAAGGAGGTGTTTCGTGAAAAGATTTCTTTTGCTCATGATGGTTGTTTTGTTGTTTGGAATCCGGCCGGCCGGTTCGGAGGTTAAGCAGATTAAACTTGCGCATGTTGCCCCTCCCGGTTCCTCTTGGGACAAGATTTTGAATGAAATGAATGCCGAGCTAAAACAGCGGAGCCAAGGGCAAATGGAGTTTCGTATTTACCCCGGAGGTGTTCAGGGGGACGAAAAAGATGTGGTTCGTAAGATGCGGATCAATCAGATCCAGGTAGGTGGATTTACAGGAAACGGTTTGGGGCAGATTGCCACGTCATTCCGAGTGATGGAGCTCCCCTTTCTTTTTCAGAATACGGAAGAGGTTGATCGGGTCACCGAAAAATTGACCCCCCAGTTGGAGGAGCAGTTCCTCAATGCGAACCCTTCTGTTGTTCTGCTGGGTTGGGGAGAGGTCGGGTTTGTCCAGATCTTTTCAACGCGGCCGGTTCGTGGCCTCTCCGATCTGAAGGGACTCAAGATGTGGCAGTGGGAAGGGGATACGATTGCGGCAGAGACATTCGGGAAGTTGGGTGTTTCGCCTGTGCCGCTCGCGATTACGGACGTCATGACCGGGCTCTCCACCAATATGATCGAGGCGGTTTATGCCCCTCCTCTTGGAACCCTTGCACTGCAGTGGGCCTCCAAGGTGAAGTACATGACAGATCTCCCTTTTTATAATTCCATGGCAGCGCTCGTGATGCTACGATCGGAATTTGAAAAGCTCTCTCCGTCGGACAAAAAACTGTTGAAAGAGGTCACTGGCAAACATATGCGGCGTATTGTGGTGGAGACACGTAAGGATAACAAGGTTGCGTTTGAGGAGATCAAGCGGCTGGGCGTTCAGGTTGTTTCCGTTGATTCAAAAGATGAGAAGGAGATGATCGATCTAACCCAAGCGATCTGGAAGGAGCAGGTTGATCATCTTTATAGTCAGGACCAACTGGTTAAGGTACAAGAGTTGCTGACGGACCTTCGGGCCCACGCCAGCGCAAATTAAGGATCAAGGGTCAATTTTCAAATTCAGGCGGTAAATCCGGAAGGACGAAGTGGGGAATTCCCTCTTCCGTCATCTTTTCCCTCTCCTCGGGCGAGGCCTTGCCGTAAATACTTTTAGGGGCGGCCTCTCCCTTGGTAATCTGTCGCGCTACATCGGGAAAGCGGTCTCCCACATCCTCAAAATTGCTTTTTACATAGTGGCGTAGTGCCTTGACCAGGGTGATCGGATCGGCCTCTCCCGTGACGACCGTGCTTTTTTCGGTTCTCTTTGGTTGGGTAGCCTTTACGGATGAGGAATCACCGGTTTTCTTGATGAGATGGCCTCCCGAGAGAAGCGTAGTCACTTCTGTGTCGCCACAAATTTGGCACTGGACAAGTCCATGTTTTTTTTGCTCCTCAAACGCCTCAAGGTTCGGGAACCACCCCTCGAAGCTGTGTCCCCATCGGCAGGTGAGATCAAAAATAATCATTGTGAAAGGAAGATAAGCACTCTTCCTTAAAATGTCCAGAGGGGATGAGAAAGAGTTCACTTCTTCTTCACACCGGGTTGCGTTGGTGTTTTTTGGACTGGGGTTTTTGTAGTAGGAGCTATTTTGGTTGGATTGGCAGGTTGTGTCTGGGCCGGTTTTGGAGCGGCGGGCTTGCCGGGAGCAGGTGTTGGTGGTGGTGCCTTGGGAACCGGCGGTCCAATAAATGTCAGTGTTGTTTCTGGAACCCATTCCCCATCTTTGAACTGATGACTCTCTAATATGACTCGCCAGTCTCCTTTCATCCCAAATGCCCTTCGGTAGAGAGATCCTTCCATCCGATCGATCGGTTCTTGATAATTTTCCTTATCCACTTGATGATTCTTTGATCCCCTCTGTTCTTTAAGGCGCCTCTTTGTCTCAAACGATTGTTTCTTGTCCCACTCGGTCACCTCGAATCCTTTTTCAGTGAAAAAACCGATCATCGCCTGAAAATCATCAGAAACAGTATAAACATAGATGTTCGGTACATAAGAACTCTCAGCTCTTCCTCCTGCCCTCTTCTTAATCGTTAACTCCTCTTGAAACTCGGAACCAGGCGGCAGGAGTTTTCTTAAATGAGGATCTCCCCCCTTCTCAGCAGCACTGAGAGAACATGAAATAAGAGTCAGCCATGTTAAGAACAATTTAGTCATTATAATATTCACACCAACCCCCAATGCCGTTACCTAAGATCCAACAATCACAATGACAAACACCTGGCTCGTACATACCAAATTGACAAGCGTGGTAACCCTCTTGAATCTCATAGTCGTCTCCCGGACCATATCTTAAGTCATTGTACCAATCATAAGGCCAGCGAGAGTACTCGTAGTATTCACGTCCATCCGTCCAGCATCCGGCCCAACCGTCCCTGCCGCATGCCTTATTAGTTGAGCCCGGTTCCGGCTCACAATGCGTTCGGCCCCCTTCTCGACAACACCGAGTTGGTCCAATATAAGGCCAACAACCATCTTCCGCTTGGTCCAAGTATCGCAGAGTATAATGCGACCCCTCGCCCGAGCACCATGCCGCCTCTCGGGCTGCCTCAGCCGCCTCCTCTTCTCTGCGTCTCTCTTCTTCCGCTTCCCTCCGCCGCCTTTCCTCTGCCTCTCGCCTTCTTGCTGCCTCCGCTTGGCGTCGTGCTTCCTCACGAGCCTCCTCCGCTCTCCGCCTCTCTAGTTCAGCCTCACACCTCCCGTTGTCCGAGTAGCGGCAACCATTCGATAAATCCTCCTTCTGGACCAGCCCGCACAACCAATGATCTGTCGGCGCCCCGCGAGGAAATGCATTCCAACACCAGTTGACACACTCTGCACTCGATTCGGTCGTGATCCCCATCACAATATCCAACACGCAAATCGTTAAGTCCGGTTCGCTCTCCCCCTCTCCTTCACTTGATGCTTGCCGGTCCGCCCGCTCCGGGGCGTCCCAAGCCTCTGCATCCTCGTCAGGCGGATCGCCTTCGGGCTCGTGCTCATCGGAAGTCTCTGGGCTTTCAATCTCGTTTTCGTGTTGATTTGGATAAAAGGCTTCTAGCATCGCCTCCGAGCATCTTGCGACTCTTTGATTGAGGTCAACATATTCCAGACAGGGGGGCCAGAGTCGAAATATCCCCCCGGTTACCTCAAACTGTAGCTCCCATTGAGCTCTCCACATACTAGCGATGCCTGACTCATCAAGATATCTCTGATAGCAATTCAAGTCTCCAGCATCACACCCCGATCTTGTTATGTCGCTTAGATTTCGTAAGGGGTCTGTGCTAGACAAAATTCTTGCAATATAGGGTGTGCCTGCGTCGCGCGCCAAAGTACCTTGTCCTGCTCTCAATAGTTCAGCGAACCCACGCAGACGCGGGTAATAGTAATATTGAATATAATAGTTGCTGAGCCCCCAAAAAGACCAGCCATCATCGATATCCTGGAAAGACATAAAAATTGCTCCGGCTAGTTGTGCGGTTGTTTCGTTGTGATAAGGCAGCCAGGCGTTTCCATAGCCGGGGACATGTCGCCCGCTATCATCCCCGGGCTCTGGTTCAATCTGGTTTTGATAATGGAGGTCTGTCGGCAAAAAACCATATGCCAAACGGCCAGTATAAAAGTTTAGCTGGTGAGTTGTCTCGTGTACGATCACTTCGGTAACCAATTTTAAATTTCTGGAGTCACTGAGGTCTTGAAAACGGGATGAGACACCGATCTCACGAACTGAGGTCGTATACCCCAAAGTTGCTGTCTCTTCGATATTCGGATCCCAGGCAAAAATGGCATCTGACCTTGCTGCTGGGCTCAAATCGTTTGTTGATAGGGGACACCGGCCAGGTGTGCGATATCCGGCGTCCAACTGGGCCCTGGCAAAACAGGCAGCCTGGAGTGCAAGGTAAAAATAAGAGCGTAGTTCGGTTTCTGGGGAACCTAACATGGCCAGGTATCGGTCCCGATCGGGCATCTCAGGTGTCTCCTCGGCAAGAATCGCCAAGCCCATCTCCGTAATCGTACGGGTCAGCTCTGCTACGACAAGCAGCCTTTGTCCCGCTGTCCAAGGGAAGACACCCGTCCGATCCAGGATAGTCGATTCTACATCTGCTGAGGCGTCCGGGATAAAGCTATCTGTTAGTGTGAAGAGGCTGTTCGTTTTGGGCAAGTGAGATGAACTCTCACCTGCCGTTGGTGGCGCCTCTTCTCTCGGCATTTCATGCCAAGCCTCTCCTGAGAGTGTTGTTGTCGGTGATCTCACATAACAGACTTCGTAACGAACGCCCTCTTCTCCTTCTCCGATGGTTCTCATGTCGCCATTGCAACAGACGTCCCTCGCCGACTTTCCCCAAAAACCTCCTCCACAGATAAATCGTTTGCATGTCTCTGGATTGATGATTGGATCCGGTCCAGCCGACCGGACCTCCTCTTCCCAGCAGTTTTCAGGAGTGGAGTCTGCACCTTCTGTGACGGCTCCTCGAATCGATTCTATCGCCCTCTCAACCGCTTCTCTGAGATCATCTGACCAGTCGGCCTGAGCGATCGCCGGAAAAAGGAACGAGGATAAAAGAAATAAGATGAAAACTTTTTTCACTTTCTGCTCCGGTTCACATTTGTTTGGATCCGCCCCCGATTCGGATTCGGATCATCACTCTCCATGCGGCGGCGTTCTTCGTTACGGGTTGGATTCAAAGTGTTCACTTCCACGGGTCTAGTTCCTTCAACCGGAGGTTCCACCAGCAACGGACCACCCGAAGAGACCACCGGTTGCACATACTCCCCGCAGATCCCGTTCAGACACATCCGTTCCGGCGGTTTCATCTTGGGGGCCATCGAATGAAACAGCGCCTGCATTCGGGCCAATTTAACATTTTGATCGAGGAGATTTCGGTAAATAGTCTCCATATTCATAAAAAGCGGGCCCAGAAAAAGCTCGTCGTAGCCACGCGGTTCATGGGGGTAGGAGTAACGACTCCCCGGAGTCGCTCCGGTCACGCGGGTGCGGCCGCCGACCACAGTCGCTGTGATGGAGCGGACAAATTCATTTTTCTTCATTTGAAAATTTTGATCGATAAAACCGCCATACACCTCTTTTTCCAGCATGTTGAGGACGAGCGCCTGGGCGATCACCGCTGTCCCTGACTGCCAGAGCGACTCCATGCTGTTCGGCCAGTCGGCCATTCGGTTCCGGCCCAGTTTTCTTTCGTAGAAGGCATGGACCATCTCACCCGCCATTATGGCGGCAATGTAGGGGGCGTAACCTCCTGCCGACGGATCTTCAGTCTGTCGAGACTCGATAAAACCATCCCCCGAATCACTTAGTTGATAGCCACGGGCCGTTCCATATCCTCTCTCAAACAGATAACTTCCGGCCCAATCCCCATAAGAGGCAAAACAATGCCCCGCCTCATAGTTTCCAGAGGTATTGTAGTCCCTATTGGATCCAGTCGACCGCTTGGCCAGACAATCCTTGGCAATATGGTTTTTAAAACAGAAACGACTCTCTTCGTGGTCGTAGCCCACCAGGACATCCCGCGGCATGGAGGAGCAGGTGTAGAGGTCGATCGGATCTCTTCCTAAAAAGAGATCGAGATAGCGTCGTGTAACACTCCTCTCTTCCCAGGCAATCTGCTCAGAGACCTCTTTCAAGATATTCAGGATCGTTACGACCACATCGCGCCGTTCCCGTTCTTCGACGGTAAACGCAGGTTCTGCACCGCTTGGCGCTTGAGGGTAGACATTCCCAAATCTTCCCGCGGCAATCTCTTTCGCCAACGCAGGAACCGCATGGTCTTTGATCAGCATTCTTAGATGCCGAGCAAACTGGGGATCGACGACGCTGGTATCCCCTGATCGGTGGTTTCCACAGTTGACGAGGCTATTCGGTCCGTATCCCTGATTCTTGCAGATCTGGTAGGAGGTAAAACCCCACGCGAGGTGATTGTTGCTAAAAGGGATATCGACAAATCGGGCCTTCACAAAGGTTGGATTGTGGAGGGAACCGTCGGGAGTCTGGTCCCGAACCTCGAGGCGATTCAATATTGTGGTGCTGACTGAACCATCCGGCTCAAGCGGATTTCCAAGGCTCGCCTGGTTGATCAAATAACGGCCATAAATAAAGCCGCGGCCGTCATCAATGCTGTTTCTCCCCTGCCAGCCGGAATGGGTGTGGGTCGTGGGGACCGTGTCTCCACTCGGAACGGATGAGGATCGATCATAAACCCCGGAATCACGGATGATCCCCCGACCGATCGGGTAAACATTCGTGGCGTGGGTTGGAAAACCAAAAATAAAGTATTTTCCATCCGCTCCAATGTTCCCACACCCCTCTTCCATGCGGCAGCGATCAACGAGTCGAAAGAGGGTATATTCCCCCTGATTCGCCAACCCCATGTCAGGGTTGTACATATCTTCGGGAAGGCTATTTCCATTCAGTAACCCGTACGCCACCGCCTCATCCTGCCCGCTTGCATAAAAGTTGGTCGGATCTCCATTGCCGATTTGATTCAAGATCCGGACATTCTCCCCCAATTTCTCGTACTTGAACTGCGGTGTCAGGAGTTGGTTGTATCTTTCGAGTGGAGCTTGGGTAAGTCCCGCTGCTCCCGGCATCTCTGAAGGAAGCCCTCCGCTTCCAGGAAAGCCTCCAAACCCCTGGGCAACGGCAATCCTGGAGGCGATGAGAAAGAGGAATATTATTTTCGAATGAACTGGCATAGCTGAGCCCCCTTAAGGAAGGCAACTCCTGCTCCTCATAAAATTACGGATCTGTGCTGTGGTCAGGGCCCGGTTGAAGATCATCACGTCATCAATAAGACCTTCAAAGCCATACCCAATTTTTAGCTCACCCGTCCCACCCGGAGTTGGTGACGGATTTGTAAAGGAGTTTAACAAATCACCGTTCCAGTAAAGCTTGATGGTCCCCCCCTCAATGACACCGGTAAGATGAAGCCAGTCGTTAATCGGCATTTGGTAGGTTCCATCAGGAATCGGCGTTCCATCCGGCGCGACCGAAGGAGGCATCACCGAACCGCTAGCCGTTGTGAACTGGACATGGTCCCTGTTGTTAAACAACCAGGCCCCTCCCTCGTGATCGATCCCTGGTGATCCAATCGTTTCCGCGGTCCGCTTAAACCAGGCCATGATCGTATAGTCCCCCACTGGGTTGAGTGGAGAACCTGGCCCCGGGTTGCGGACATTGACACCGATAAAATCGTCCCCCGGGAAGGAGAATGACTCTCCTGCCCCTTCCCGTCCTGTTTCAAAAGCTACGTCACCTTCAAGGCTACCGTGAAAAACGCCGATCGCATCGTTTGCATTCCCTTCGGCTGTGTACCAGGTGACAAGGCTTCCCTCAGGGGGACAGCTTCTTGTTGCCTCCCAGCGACGCGTGACCCATCCCTCACTTCTTGCTCCCCAACGAGATCCGCTGTCCCTTTCCTCAAACCTCCTCTCTCCTCCTTTCTCGGGATGAGAAAAATCTCCTTTTTTGGGAGAGGTAGTACGGCCAATCTTTTCTTTTGGAACGAGGCGTCTCCAAATCCTATCGATAAAACCGGTGTTATCAGACCCCAAAATTCCTCTGTCTGATGGGGCAGGAGGCGGGGCACCCACCTGTCTTCTTAAAATAGTCGCCTCATCCCCAACAATAAAACAGAGCGCCTCTGAAGAGCACTCGACAGCACGCAACGTGACACGTGGGCCAAACGGTTCCTCTTCATCCGATTCGTTCAATTGGACAAGGCTGGTATCAACCCTTGCCTCCTCTGTCTCGGCACCACTCCCGCCAAACCAGGTAGCGCCGCCGTTAACGGTTTTTCGGATGTAGTTTGAAGCTCCCCCAACCACCCAGCCGTCACTCGCATTGACAAACTCAATCCCGTAACGTCCCCCAACCGGATCGATTACAGACGTGCTCACCCAGGTAGTACCTCCATTACTACTTCGTAGCACAAAAGGAATGCCAGCCGTCCAAACCTGGTCTCCTTCAATTTCAATATCGTCGGCTGTTATCCCTCCCCCTGAAAAAGAAACCTCCCACGTGGCACCACCATCTGTACTTTTCCTGATAGTGCCATTACTGGCAACAACAAAGCCTGTCATTCCATGGAATTTGACCGCTTTAAAAAAACTGCCTCCGAATTGTGAAACCTGATTCCAACTCACCCCTCCATCTGCCGATCGAAAGATCGTCCCGCTGTCACCCACCATAACAATGATCCGATCGGAGACGGCAGCAACATCTTGAAACGAGGGGACCGTACCACGAAGTGGTCCAGTAAAGGTACGGGTCAAGGGAGCTGTGTTTACAGTCCATGTAGCCCCCCTATCCGTTGTCTTATAAAATAACCCGCGACCACCGGAGGCGTAGCAGGTATCTAGACCAACACAATCAATCCCTCTAATCAAAGGGCGACCTGAAGGATGGGATGGGACATCAAATTCCACCCAAGTGGCTCCATAGTCACTCGACTTTAAAATGACACCAGGTTCTCCTGTAGGAAACGCTCCCCCAACGGCATAGATCTCCTGAGCTGTTCCACCAAAGGAGAGATCAAAAAGTTGATAAGCAGGATCATGATGCATCTTGACCCACGGCTCGGCGGCTTGGACCGAAAACGAAACGAAGAGGCAGAGCAAAAGAGAGCCTAAAAGAATCCTTAGTTGTTGGTTGATCATTTGTATCCCCCTCCCTAGGGTACACGCAATAATAATGCCAGCGGCTACCCCCAATGAATTATTAAAATACATGCGATATCATGTAGTTGATTAATCATTGGGCCAACTGTCTTTTATCAGATTGATAATATTCTCAAAATGAGAAGGTTGTTATTGAATACTCTGTTTCTTGGAGTAAGGACAAACCATGAGTCGTCTGAAGCGGAAAGGGGCACGGGTGATCATTGCGATTCCCGTTGCCTCTTCATACATTTATTGGCGGACGGTTGCCGGGTTTCTTGAACTTGAGAGACCGGCTCAGACCGAGATCATGTTTTTTCAGGGGGCGTTGGTTGATCGGGCCAGAAATTATCTTGTTCAACAGATGCTCGATCATCCGATGAGGGCGACTCACCTCTTCTTTTTGGATAGTGATATTGTCCTGCCTTCAGATGCCTTGATGAGATTGTTGGCTCACAAGAAGCCGATTATCAGTGGTCTTTATCGAAAGCGGCTTCCTCCCTTTGAACCGATGGCGTTCACAGAGGGGAGGGGGACTTTTGAACCGATTTCTTTGAAAAAGCCAACTAGGAGATTGTTATCCGTTGATTATGTCGGCGGTGGTTGTTTGTTGATTGAGAGAAATGTTTTTAAGAAGCTGAGGCCCCCCTGGTTTGTGAGTACACTGGGTGCAAAACGGCACCTACCGGAGGATTTCTATTTTTGCGAGAAGGCGAGAAGGGTGGGTCTCAAGGTGTTTGTGGATCCCTCTGTCACGCCTCTTCATTTGGAACCGATGGGGGTGACAACGGATTTGGATGGAACGCCTGAGGTGCAGTCGCTTATTTAAGCTCCTTCCTCTTCCATGAATAATAAATCACCGGATAGATCAGCAATTCCAGAACAAACGAGGTCACCAATCCACCGATCATCGGGGCGGCGATCCGCTTCATCATGTCGGCCCCGGTCCCCATTGACCACATGATCGGCAACAGCCCGATCATAGCAGCACAGACCGTCATCATCTTGGGGCGCACCCGCTTCACTGCCCCGTGGATGATTGCCTCGGTCAGGTCGTCGCAATTTCTCATACGGCCTGCCTCAGTCGCCTCCTTATAAGAGAGGTCAAGAAAGAGCAGCATGAAGACGCCGGTCTCAGCATCGAGTCCCATGAGGGCGATCATTCCAACCCAGACCGCGATCGACATATTGTAGCCCAGAAGAAACAGGAACCAGACCGCGCCGATGAGCGAGAACGGGACGGCGAGCAGTACAATCCCGGCTTTCACTGCCGACTTCATGTTCATATAGAGGAGAAAGAAAATGATGAAGATCGTCAACGGGAGGATCAGCTTGAGTCGCTCGCGGACCCGGATCATGTTCTCGTACTGTCCGCTCCATTGCAGGGTGTAACCTTCCGGGAGTTTCAATTGGGCGTGTACAAATTTTTTGGCCTCGGTGACGTAACTACCGATATCTCGTCCCGCCATGTCGACATAGACATAACCGGAGAGCATCCCATTCTCGTCCCGGATCATCGCAGGGCCTGTTGTCATCCGGATCTCCGCGACCGCTGAAACCGGAATTTGTGCGCCGGAGGGGGTCGCAACAAAGACCTTCCCCAGTTCCGTGATCTCATCCCGAAGTTCGCGGCTATACCGGACGTTTACCGTGTAACGCTCGCGTCCCTCTACCGTGGTGGAGATCTCTTCTCCGCCAAGTGCGGTGCTGATCACCTCCTCCGCCTCGGCGACGGTCAATCCATACCGTGCGAGCTCATCCCGCTTGAGATCAAAGTCAACAAAGTAACCGCCGGCGACCCGTTCGGCATAGACACTGCGTGTACCGGGTACCTCCTTCAGCACCGCTTCAAGGCGCGTGCCGATCTCCTCAATCTTCTTTAGGTCTGCACCGAAGATTTTTAGCCCGATCGGTGTCCGGATCCCGGTGGCGAGCATATCGATCCGGTTCTTGATCGGCATTGTCCAGGCGTTGGTCCAGCCGGGGAGCTGCAGGGCGCGATCCATCTCGTTGATCAGCTCTTCCCAGGTAATCGTTCGGCTCCCGATCGGCCAACGTTTCACCTTTCGCCACTCTTTTCTAGGTTTGAGCAGAACCGTTGTCTCAACCATGGAAAAGGGTGCAGGGTCGGTCGGTGTCGTTGCTCGACCGATCTTTCCAAACACGGTCTCGACCTCTGGAAAATTTTTTAAGACCCGGTCTTGAATCTGCAGGGTTCGCTCAGCCTCCGTGACTGAAATTCCGGGGAGTGTCGTTGGCATATAGAGGATCGCCCCTTCGTTGAGCGGTGGCATGAACTCCGAGCCGAGCATGAAGAAAACCGGGATCGTGGTGAGCATGAGAATCCCGGCGGCGAGGATCGTCTTTTTTCGATTCTTCAGCACAAAGCGGCAGGCCGGTTCGTAGATTGAAAAGAGGACGCGGCTGATCGGATGATTCTCCTCCGGGTAATATTTTCCGACCAGCGTGGCATTGGCGAACCTCTCCAGCCACTTGGGTCGGAGCGAAAAAGGATCCATCCGGGCAAACAGCATCCGAAGTGCCGGATCGAGCGTCACGGCCAGAAGCGCGGCGATCACCATTGCGAGGTTTTTGGAATAGGCGAGCGGTTTGAAGAGCCGCCCTTCCTGATCGACGAGTGTGAAGACCGGCAGGAAGGCGACAGCGATCACGAGGAGCGAGAAGAAGACCGACGGCCCGACCTCCTTTAATGCGCTTAGCCGAATTTCATGAAAATCCCCCTTGCGTCCGCTGGTGATCCACAACTGGAGCTTCTTATAGGCGTTTTCCACCTCGACAATTGCCCCATCCACCAACACGCCGATTGAAATGGCAATGCCGGCCAAAGACATAATGTTGGCGGTGAGCCCCATGAGGTAAAACGGAATAAAGGCGAACAACACCGAGATCGGGATTGTCAGGATCGGGACGATCGCGGACGGGATGTGCCAGAGAAACAGGAGGATCACGAGGCTTACAATGATCATTTCGTCGACAAGCGTCCGCCTGAGTGTTTCGATCGCCCGTCGGATCAGGTCGGCCCGATCATAGGTGGTGACCATTCTGACCCCTTCCGGCAGGGAGGGGCGGATCTCCTCGATCTTCTTTTGCACGCGGTCAATTACATTGAGGGCATTCTCGCCGTAACGCATTACGACGACGCCACCTACGACGTCTCCCTTTCCGTCAAGATCGGCAACCCCACGCCGGATATTGGGGCCGAGTGAAACGCTGCCAATATGGCGGATCTGGATCGGAACGCCTGACTTGGGGTCGTTTCCGACCGCGATTTTTTCCAGATCTTCGATCGTCTTGATGTAGCCACGCCCTCGGATCATGTATTCACGGCCGGAGAACTCGACGAGTCGTCCGCCGACCTCGTTGTTCCCGTTCCGGATCGCCTCGATTACCCGGTTGACCGGGAGGTTGTAGGCGATCAATGCCGCTGGATTCAGAGAGACCTGATACTGCTTGATATGGCCACCAAAGGTGGCGACCTCCGCGACACCGGGGACTGACTGGAGCTGATAGCGCAGGTTCCAATCCTGATAACTTCTTAATTCCTGCAAATTGTGTTTTCCGGATTCATCGATGAGGGCATACTCGAAGACCCAGCCGACACTTGTGGCATCAGGCCCGAGCTCGGTTTTGACCCCCTCGGGCAGGGAGGGAATAATTTTGGAAAGATACTCGAGCGTCCGGCTCCTTGCCCAGTAGAGATCGGTTCCATCTTCATAGATGACGTAGACGTAAGAAAATCCGAAGTCGGAGAAGCCGCGTATTGCCTTGACCTTTGGTGCCCCCAAGAGCGCCGAGATGATCGGATAAGTGACCTGATCCTCCATGATGTCGGGGCTCCGGTCCCATCGTGAATAGACGATCACCTGTGTGTCTGAGAGATCGGGAATCGCGTCGAGCGGGACCCGCTTGAGACACCAGAGGGCGATCCCGACGAGAAAGAGGACAATGGTCAGGACGACGAATTTGTTTCGGCCGCTGTAGTCAATAATTCGTTCAATCATGGTGGTGATCTCCTCCGCCTCCTTCGACCGCCGCCCGGAGTTGACTTTCCGAATCGATCAAAAAGGCGGCGCTTGTTGCAACAACCTCTCCCTCTTTCAATCCCTCCAGGATCACGCGTGCATCGGCCGTCTCCGATCCCGTCATGACCTCCCGTGCTGAAAAATGGGATCCATGAACGGCAAAGACGAGGGAGCGCGTGCCGGTTTCAATCACCGCTGATTTCGGGACAAGAAGTTTCTCTCCCAGATCAAGATTCAGTGTTACATTGAGGAAACTCTCCGGAGAAATCTTGCCGCCGGCACCCGCAATCTCGATCCGGGCGCGGGTCGAACGGGTCATGGGATCCAGTACCGGGCTGATGCCGCGTACCACACCTTCATAAATGCTGCCTGTCTGTGGCAGGGTCATTGTTGCTCTCTGTCCCACCTTCACCTCCGTTGTATCCGTGCCGTAGAGTGGGGCGTAGATCCAGACCGGTCCCCCGTCGCGGGGAAGGGTCAATGCCGGGTCCGGCTCACCGCGGCGTTTCAGTTCTTGAATCTCTTCTTTCCCCATCCCCAAGAGATTCAGTCGGTTTCGTGCCGCCGATTCAAGGTCCGGTGAGCCGGCGGCGATCTCCAGAAATTCGGTCTGTGCGACTGCAAGATCGGCGTCAAAGGCGACCCGACCCGGTGCCCGGATCTCCTTGACTGCCGGTTTTCTCATCACTGTAGCGGTGGTGATGCCGATCATTTGTTGTCGTTCGGGGGAGATGGTGACCCCCCTCACCCGTCCTGCCTCCGGCGGTCCACCCTCTTCCGCCCTTCGGCATGGCTCAGGGCAGGCCAAGGGGAGAGGACTAACGGAAGAGGACTCTTTATAAACGGGCACCAGTTTCATATGGCAGATCGGGCACTCTCCCTCCTCTTCTTCATGGATCTGCGGGTGCATCGGGCAGGTATAATGACTGATTGCCTGCTCCTGTTTGGTTGTTTCTGTAGGGCGCAGGAGGTAATAGGTGGCAGCCCCTCCAAGGATAACCAACAATCCGACGATGATGATGGTTTGTTTATTCATCGCTTTCTCCTTTCTGATTTAGTGGGGAACCGACGAGCCTTTCAAGCTGTGTGTAGGCTATCCCAAGCCCCGCCTGATTTTCATAGAACGTCATCTTCAGATCACGCAGCGTTCGTGCGGCATCTACCAGGGTAAGGAACTGGACCTTGCCTGTCCGGTACGATGTCCGGGCGGTCTTGAGGGTGGCGCTCGCCGCCGGCAGAATCCCTCCTTCGTAATTTTGAACGATCTCCTCGGCGGCGCGAAAGGCGCTGTATGCCTGTTCAATCTCGTGCTGTGTGTGGATCTTCGCCGATTCATTTTCTGCACGCGTTGCGGCGAGCGAGGCGTTCGCCTCTTTGATCTCTCCACGGTTTTTCCAGAAGTAGAGTGGGATGTTGACCATTGCGGTTCCGGTCCAGGCATCTTGCCTCGTGGTTCGCTGGTTATATTCCAGCCCCAAACTCAAATCGGGGAGCAATCCCTGCCGTGCGGCGGTCAGTTTCGAACGGTCGCGTTCCTCAATCGCGGCTAGCCTGGTCAGTTCCGGTCGCGATTCAACGGCGCCCACCGTAACTTCATCTAATGTTGCTTCAAGGTGGGGGAATTCGATGTTTTTTGATAGAACGATCTCATCGTGCCCCGATCGGTTCAGGAGTGCCTTGAGGTGTACGAGATGGGTCAAACGCTCCTGTTTAAGCTTGATCTCCTCATTCTGGAGTATCGAGAGCTCTACCTGGGCCTTGAGTGGTGTATCGGCGGTCGTTTGTCCGGTAGCATAGGCGGTCTTGGTGGAGGCGAGCAGTTGTCGAAAAAGCTCGGCGGTTTCCTTCGTTGTCTCAAGCTGACGGTCGAGTCGGTAGATCTCATAATAGGTCATTTTAAGATCGAGAAGGACATCTGCGATTCGACCACGAGAGACCTCTTGCTCCGCCTGCGCATCGAACCGGGCCACTTTGCCTTTTACATGGCGTTTACCCGGGAAAGGGATTTTCTGTTCGAGCCGATAGTTGATCATCTCTCCCTGCTTGACGTCGAGTGTATCGACCGGAACCTCTTCAAACATGACGCCAACCATCGGATCGTCCAGCGCCTTCGCCTGCGAGATCCGAGCCCGTGCTGCCTCAACCTGATAGCCGGCAGCCCGGATATCAGGGTTGTTCTGGAATACCTCCTGAAGGAGTTCATCCAGGGTAACGGTCTCTGCGGCAGGTGCGACAGATTCCAGGACCCAAAAGAGCAGAAACACCAAGAATTTTAAATAACGGGACATACAACTCTCCTTGGGCGCACAAGAGAGAGCGCCCATCAACTCATTCGTGGAGAGTTGAGATTAAAGATTCAATGTGACTTTGTTTGCGACGGAGGTTGCAAGAAGGGGAGGGGCCCTCTCAGAAGAGAAGAGACCTCTCGATTCTTGATTGGATTGGCTGTCCAACCAATCGGAGAGTACAAAAAGAACTGTTGTTAGAGAAGGGGTGATCAGATCGAATTGTGTGTTGGGGAGATAGGAATTGAACTCTTCCCGGCAGCAATCGTGGGTCTCTCTCTCAGAAGGGGCTGCCGATTCTGCCTCCTTGTGGCAGGGTGGAACGACTTCTTTCGCCTGGACGGGTGGACAGAGATAGGGGCAGACCCCCAAAAACAGGACGACCATCCAGGTAGCGAACGCGACCCCGATCCACCTCTGCTTTAGCAGTCTCTTTCTCATAAAAACGACCCCATGGTATCATTTCAATACAAGATACGCAATTATTTGTTTTTGGGTGTGGAGATTCTCCGAATCACGTTTTCTCACTTGCCATGCAGCAACCCGCTGACCTAGTGCTGAGCGAGTAACTTCATTGATTTTTTTGGCTTTTCAGATACGTCATGGTAATTACGAGTCGAAGTACTTAATCAGGAGCGGTCCCGGGCGCTTAGCTCAGTGGTAGAGCGCTTCCTTCACACGGAAGAGGCCGCTGGTCCGATCCCAGCAGCGCCCACAAGTTTCACTATTTCTTCAACCCGCGGAGTTCAAACATCTTTAAAATAGGTAAGGCGGCGGTCTCGGCGGCGTACTCTTCACCGCCGAGATCAAATCCTTTCTGAAGGCTTTCCTGGGAAGAGATCACCGGTTTTCCATTGGGACCCGGCGGAGGTTGATCATAGTTGCTGGCTCCACGAACGTTGACGAACGGGATCGCTGTTTTCTCCAGTTGATTCCATTCTTCGACTACGTTCATCCAGGAGACCGCCTCCATTGCCGTAAAGGCGATGACCTGATCGGCCTCTTTGGAGAGATTCAATGCCTTCTGAATCAACGTCGCCACATAGCTTCGTGCGAGCTGATCTTCAGGCGCCCCATGCCAGAAGTTGTTGCTCGAGACCTCCGCGCATTCTTCATAGCGGTAGATCTTCGGGGCGCGTACGGCCTCTTTGGGATGATACATCCTGATTTTTTGCAGGATCGCCTCGGGCATTTCAGGCCAGGTGAGAGAGGAGGTGACCTTTAATAACTCATCAGCAAGGACGGATTGCCCTGCCGCAAAAAGATTCCGGTTCTTCCAAGGCATCTTCCACCAGCCGTCTGCCGAGGTCCACCACTTTTCTGTTTTTTGCCAGTCATTAACGCTCGATCGATGGAGATCGTAGCTATAGGCCAGGGGGCTCACGCAGAGGTCACCGAGCATCACCGGTTCGCGGTCAAGGCGCCGGAGACCCTTTTCATCATAGAGCTCCCCTTTTTGAGGGGAGACACCGGCGATTCCCGACCAGAGGACCTCCTGAACCTTCTTCGCGTTGCGAAACAGGATCTCCTCCATGCAGGTTCCTGAGGCATCCATGCCGATGCCGGTAACGGCCAACAGGATTGGAGTCTCATAAAGTTTTCCGGTAAAAACCTGGTCACAAAAGGTAAAATCGGAGGTCCGGTCTTTTCTGGATTTCATCAGGTCGAGAAAAGGTTTTGGTTCTCCCCAGGTTTCTCCCTTTTCATTGATGCCGCCGAATGCGGTCAGAATCACAGAACTCTTTTTTTGGCTCTTTCCGAAGAGGAGGGCCGGAAGGGTGAGAAGAGAGAACAAAAAAATGATGAAGAGTTTTTGCATAAGTAATCAAGGCTCTTTTTTGTGTTGAACGATACCCTGCACCACCCGATAGGCGGACTGGACGGCGCCGTCGGAGTGTGTGTTTTCGGTAAAATCGCCGGCAAAGTAGAGGCGTCCCTGGGGTTTTCGAACCTCTTCGGACAACTCATCAAAACGGGAGCGGCCGACCGGCCAGCCGGCAATCGCCCGAGGGTGATAACGGAAGAACTCCCACTTCTTTACGTATTGACTGATACCGGGCCAAAACTTCTCGAGCGCCGTTTCCAATTCCTGGCGAACCGCCGGGAGGGGCTGTAAATTAAATCCTTCGGCATAGGCCCCGGTACAAAGAAAATTTAGCACGCGGTAGGGGGGACTTTTCTCTTCGGCATTTCCATCATAAATGACCCCCAACGGCCCATCGGAGAGGATCGCCAGCGTGTTGACACCATCGATCATCCAGTATTTCTCAGCGGCCGGGTCGAGAAAGAGATGGGCGGTGAAATAGGCCCCCCAGTTCTGTGCCGCTATCGCCTCCTGCACCTTGGAAGAAAGCGGTGGATCAAACTGGACTTCAAAAGGGAGTCTGAAGAGCGGGGCTGTCACAACGACAAAGTCGGCCTCATAATCTTTGTGAACCAGTGTTGAGGTCTCCATGACGGTGATATGGACGCCGTCGGTAGTGTTCCGAATGCTTTTGACCTGGGTATTCACAAGAATATTTCGACTCCCGATCGACTGAACCAGTGCATCAACGAGCCTCTGGTTTCCTCCTTCAACCTCGTAACCCGTTTGTCCCTTGCCAATAAATTTTTCCCACTCATCGATGCCGTCAAGCGCGCTGAGGCTATCCCATCCGGTGGCGATCTCTACCTCCAGTGTTACACGAATCCATTCCTGGACCTTTTGAGGAAGCCCCGACCGGCGGACCCATTCACCGAAAGAGATCTCCTTCAAGTGCCAGAGTGCTTCAAGCTGCCGTCCTCTGATCTTGTCGACTATTTTGAGTGTCTCCTTCTCCCAGTTCTTCAGTTTTTCGATCTCGCCCTTTTGAAAGAGCGCCTCAAGGTACTCATCGACGCTCTCCTGAATATAAGGATACAATTTTCCGCCAACAACGACACTCGAGTGGGGGGCGACTGATGTCAGTGGGATCTTAAATTCATGGAGAAGCTCAATCGCGCGGTTCCCCTCCCAAAACTCCTCCAAACCGGCCTCCACAGAGATGTTGCCGGGGTAACGGGCGGTCTGGATCCTCCCACCGACGCGAGGCCGGAGCTCCAGAATTTTATAAGTGAGACCTTCTTTTTTGAGAAGATGAGCCGTGACGAGACCGGAGATCCCCCCACCAACAATCAGGACATCGGTCTTTCCCGCATTTTTTGGAATGCCACACCGGGAGCAACCTGTCACAAGAAGAGAGGGGATCAGGAGAAGAAAGAGGGAGAACTTTCCGAATCCAGAACCCTTTTTCAAGAGATCCCTCCGGATTTCAAACAATCGTGAACGACGTCGAGCGCCTCGTCGATTTGGGACTCTGTAATAGAGAGGGGTGGGAGAAATCGGAGAACATTCCCCCACAACCCTGCGGCAAGCAGTAAAACCCCGCGGCGTGCCGCTGTTGAGATAACGTGATCAACTGCCTCCTTGTTTGGTTTTTTGGTCTGGCGATCCTTGACCAGTTCGACGGCGATCATTGCCCCTAAACCGCGGATCTCGCCGATGGTTGGGATCTCCTTTTCCAACCGCTTCATTCGACCCCAGATCCTTTCTCCGAGTGTCTGGGCCTTTTTGCAGAGACCGTTTTTTTCAATTGTTTCAATTGCTGCCAGGGCGGCGGCACAGCTGACCGGATTTCCGCCGAATGTCCCACCGATCCCACCCGTTTGCGGGGAATCCATAATCTCTTTGCGTCCGGTGACGGCCCCCAGTGGAAATCCATTGGAAAGTGATTTGGCCATGGTGATCAGATCCGGTTCTATCCCGAATTGCTCTGAGACGAACATCGTCCCGGTCCGGCCAAAACCGCTCTGCACCTCATCGGCAATGACAACAATCCCGTTTTCGCGACAGAAGTTCACGATCGCTTGAACGAATCTCTTGGGCAGGACGATAAAGCCTCCCTCGCCTTGAAGCGGCTCAAAGATTACCGCGGCCACCTGATTGGGAGCGACCGTTGCTTTAAAAAAGGTGTGCCAGCGCTCGATCGTCTCATCGACAGATGCCTCTTCGGACATTCCTCCAGGGCGTCGGTAGGGATAAGGGCTGGCAAAATTGTAAATTTCCGGTGCGAACGGGCCGAATCCCTGTTTGTACGGGACGTATTTGGAGGTGAGGCTCATCGTCAGGAGGGTTCGGCCATGAAAGCCGTTCTGGAGTGAAATGATGGCGGGCCGTTTGGTATAGGCACGTGCAAACTTTATCGCGTTTTCGACGGCCTCGGCCCCGCTATTGAAAAGGGCCGATTTTTTCTCAAATCGCCCCGGCGTCAACTCCGCCAGTTTTTTGGCAAGGGCGACGTACGGTTCGTACATCCCCGTCATGAAACAGGTGTGTTGAAGTTTTTCTGCCTGCCGTTTCACGGCCTCTACAATATGATGATCCGTATGACCCACATTCATGCTGCCGATCCCGCCGACGAGATCGATCAACACGTTTCCATCGACATCGGTGATGAGGGCGCCATCGGCACGCTCTACAAAGATCTGACTCGTGTGAATCGAGACGGCCGAGGAGACGTAGCGCCTTCGTTCCTCCAATAAAGCCAGGCTCTTAGGGCCGGGGATTTCGGTTTTTAAAATAATACAGCTCATATTCCCTCTCCAGGGAACCGATCACATCTGAGGGGGGGATGCCCATATTCAATACCATCCAATCGGTGCCTCATTTAAGTTAACATACACCTGTTTCGACTCCAGAAAATTCTCGACACCATACTTTCCTAATTCCCGTCCAATTCCACTCATCTTGTAACCGCCCCATGGGGCCTCGACATAACAAGGTTGCATGTGATTAACCCAGACAACCCCGGCCCGAATCTTTTTGACCAGACGAAATGCCTTGAAGATATCTTTTGTCCAGACCGCCGCTGCCAGGCCGTAGTCGCTCTTGTTGGCGATCTCGACCGCCTCCTCTTCCTTGTCGAACGGGATGACCGCGGCGACCGGTCCAAAAATCTCCTCACGTGCGATCGTCATCGCTCCGGTGACATCATCGAAAATAGTTGGCTGAATAAAATAGCCTTGACGGAGTTTTCCGTTCGGCCGCTTTCCGCCCGTCACCAGCTTGGCCCCTTCTTTAATCCCTTTCTGGATGTACGATTCAACACGATCCCGATGCTCTGCCGTGATGAGTGGTCCCATCTTGACCCCCGTTTCTGTCCCGGCACCCAGAACAATCTGTTCCGCCTTCTTTTTCATCGCCTGTACGAACTCCTTATGGATCGACCGTTGAACGAGGATTCGTGACCCGGCCGAGCAGACCTCTCCCTGATTGATGAAGACGCCAAAGAGCGCCCCGTCAACGGCTGACTGGAAATCGGCGTCGGCAAAGAAGATATTGGGAGACTTTCCACCAAGCTCCAAGGTTACCTTCTTAAGATTGGTGTCGGCGGCGGCCCGCAGGATAGAACGGCCGACCTCGGTTGAGCCGGTGAAGGCGACTTTATCGACTGACGGACTTTGTGCGAGTCGTGCCCCGGCCACCTCGCCGTAACCGGTCACAACATTGACCACCCCTTTCGGGAGATCCGGGATCTGATCCAGCAGTTTTGCCAGTTCAAGGACGGTGATCGGTGTCGCCTCGGCCGGTTTGAGGATCATCGTGCAACCGGCTGCGAGTGCGGGGGCCAGCTTCCAGGCCGCCATGAGTAGCGGATAGTTCCATGGGATGATGAGGCCGCAGACGCCGACCGGTTCCTTCACAGTAAAACAGAGGGCGTTATCCGGCACCGGATTGACCTCCCCCATGATCTTTGTTGCCCAACCACCAAAATACTCAAAGCAGGTCGCGGCATCGGCTAAGTCGAATTCAGATTCGGTGAGTGGCTTCCCCATATTCTCGGTCTCGAGCAGGGCGAGGCGTTTTGATTCACGCCGGAGTGCCTCGGCGATCTGAAAGAGGACTCGTCCACGCTGTTGGCCCGTTGAATCGCGCCACGGGCCTTCATCAAACGCCCTGCGCGCTGATTGGATTGCGGCATCCACATCTTCAACACCTGCCTCCGGGACCTGATAGGCGATCTCACCCGTGGCCGGATTGAGGAGGTCCATCCTCTTTCCACGCTTCGCCTCTACAAATTCGCCACCGATGTACATTTTGTAGGTTTGCATGAGCTATCCCTCCTAATGTCTCGTAACTCCCCCCGCCCTTCGACGATGCTCAGGACAGGTTCGCGCAGGGCTTCCCCCTCTTACCCTAAGAGGGGGAGATTAATGAATAGGTCTATCTTTATATGGGAACCAGTAATCCTTCTTTTCCATCATGTAATCTAGGTGCACATGCTTCGTCTCCCGGAACGCATCGAGCCCTTCTGTACCGAGCTCCCGGCCAAGACCGCTCTGTCGCATCCCGCCAAAAGGACCGGCATCGTTGTCCGAGAGCGGATCGTTGATCCAGAAACTCCCCGCCTTGATCTCCTCCATCGCCTTCATCGCCGTCTCCAGGCTCTTCGTGTAAATACTCGCCCCCAATCCGTACGGGGAATCATTCGCCAGACGGATTGCCTCCTCTGCATCTTTGACGCGTGCGATTGCGGCAACCGGACCAAAGACCTCCTCCGTGAAGAGAAGGTTGTCTGGTTGCACGTCAGTAATAACGGTTGGCAGATAAAACCATCCGTTCTGACCCGGAACTCGTTTTCCACCGTAAAGGAGTTTTCCCCCCTGTTTGATCCCTTCAGCCACCTGCCTCTCCACCCTTTTAAGTTGCTCCTCGGAGATCATCGGGCCGATATCTGTCTCCGGATCGATCGGATTGCCGACGCGCAGTGTTTTTGTATGTTCGACAAGGCGGTGGATAAATTCATCGGCCACTTTTTCAACGACATAAATCCTCTTGGAAGAGGTACAGACCTGCCCGGCATTGAGAAAGCGTGCCCAGGCCGTCCCCGGTACGGCAACATCGAGATCGGCATCTTCAAAAACGATGAGAGGATCGATTCCCCCCAGTTCGAGATTGATTTTCTTTATATGGTCGGCCGCCAGTCGCATGATTCTCTTCCCAATGTTATTGGAGCCGGTGAAGGCGATCATGTTGACATCGGGGTGACGAACGAGCGCCTCACCGGCCTCTTCACCGCTTCCGGTTACAATATTGATGACACCCGGAGGGAGATCCTCGAACGATTTGGCGAGACGGAGGGTGGAGAGCGGGGCGACTTCCGGTGGTTTGATAACAACGCAATTCCCGGCTGCGATTGCGGGTGCCACCTTCCAGCTCATGAGGAGAAGCGGAAAATTGAACGGAACAATGCAGGCGACGACGCCATACGGCTCCTTGATCGTAAAATTGACCTGATGTCGTCCTACGGGGGGAAGCGAAGAGCCACGCTCGTGACGTCCGATCTCAGCGTAATAATCAAAGCAGGCGGCGACCCACTCGACGCAATCGAGACTTTCAATCAGAGGCTTTCCGGCCTCCAGGGTAAGGAGCTTGGCGATCTCCCTCCTGTCCTCCCGGATTTTTCGGGCGACATGGTGGAGAAGGTCAGCCTTCTCCAGACCGGTCACCATTTTCCAGTTGATTTGGGCCTCCCGGGCAGCGCGAACGGCATGATCGACATCCTCGGCATTCCCCTCCGGAACCTCGTCGATCTTCTCCAGTGTTGAGGGATTAGTAACGGGGCGGCTTCTTCTGGAGAGACTCTCCTGCCATTCATTTCGGATCAGGATCTTCGCCATGAAACCCTCCTAGCAGGATATTGACAAAGGCCCATCTACTTCGTTGGCTGCTTCGGTCGCTCCTCGACGTACCGGCAAGTACGCCTGCGTCGCGCCTCAGCAGCCTGCCTCGTATCTGGGATGCCGCCGACGCTTGCAGCGATGTTTTTTTGGGGATTGGGGCAGGGGCTTGTCAAAAAGTATATTGAGGATGTCTCACCTGCCAAGTTCTGCCTCTATTATATAATTGCCCGGTCGATCGTGATGGGTTGCTTCTATCTTTATTCCCTTGCGAAGGGAGAGGTGCCTCCTCTTTTTATTCCGGAGGCACGTGGCTTTATCATCTATGGGCTCGTGACCTATCTTCTCGACGGAATCGCCTGGGTCTTGTATTACGAGTCGATTATTTCAGGACCGATCACCATCGTCGGGACCCTTTCAGCCGCCTATCCCGCCTTGACCGTTGTGATGGCGAGGATTTTTTTAAACGAGCAGGTGACGACGTACCAACTGATCGGTGTGATTATGGTGATCGTGAGTTGCATCGGTCTTTCAGTCCCTCACAAGGAGGCGATTACGGAGAAGGTGAAGCATGGTCGTTGGATCCCACTCGCCGTTTCAGCACTACTGGTCTGGGGCATCTCAGCAACAATCAGCAAGTATGCCTATCTCCAGGCTGGATCGGATGAGGCTAATATGTGTTTGCTAAGCATCACCGGTGGCATGTTGACACTAGGTCTCTACGGCATCCTTCGAGGGAAAAAGGAGGTAAAGGATCTTTCAATCGCCTTGACCCCTGGGCAATGGAAACGGGCCGCCGTTCCAATGGCGGTGATGGGAACCGGTGATCTCGGGGTCTTGATCGCAACAAAAACTGGCCCGATCTCGATCGTCACACCGATTAGCGCCTCGTATCCGGTCGTCACACTTGGATTTGCGTGGCTCGCCCTCAAAGAGAGAATCACTGGACTACAGTGGATTTTTGTCGTTACCATTATCATTGGAGTTTTTCTAACCTCAGTCATATGAAATATATCGTTTTAGGTGGTGCAGGTGCGATGGGTCGGATCACCGTGAGGGATCTCTTCGAGACCGATCCAAAGGCGGAGATCCTGATTGCCGATTACAATCAGGAGGCGGCGGAACAACTGGCCTCTTCCTTCCGGTCGCCTCGCATCAAGGCCTGTTTTGCCAACGTAAAAGATCATGATTCCCTTATACAGCTCCTTAAAGGTTCTTTTGTTGTGATCAATTCAACCCAATACCAATTCAATCTCAATGTGATGGAGGCGGCGCTTTCTGCGGGTGTTCATTATGTCGATCTTGGGGGTCTCTTTCATATGACCCGAAAACAGCTTGAGCTGCATGACCGTTTCAAGAACGCCAACCTGTTGGCACTGCTCGGCATGGGGGCGGCCCCCGGTGTCACCAATATCATGGCGGCCCATGCCGCCTCCCAGATGGAGGAGGTGCGTGAGATTCATTGCCGGCTAGGGGCAGTCGACCTGACACGGTATACACAGACCTCACCACTCTCCGTCTCCTATTCGTTGAAGACGATCCTTGACGAGTTTTCGTTTAAGCCGGCGTTTTTTAGTAAGGGGCGATTCTGTTTTGTAGAACCGATGTCCGGGGCGAACTCCCATCGTTTTCCGCCGCCTGTTGGGATTCAAAGGCCGATGCATACGATTCATTCGGAGGTGGCGACACTGCCGCTGACCTATAAAAAGAAGGGGGTGCGTGAGGTCAGCTTCAAGATTGCGTTTGACGACGATTTCACAAACAAGGTCCGTTTCTTGCGGGATCTTGGTATCGCCTCGGAACAGCCAGTGGAGATCGGTGGTGGAAAGGTGGTGCCGCGAGACCTGCTCCTTCAACTGGTTTCCGTCTTGCCGAAAGAGAAGACGAATGGCTCCCTGAAACAGTACGAGGTGGTCCGGTCGGTTGTGAAGGGACGGAAGAAAGGGAAGAAGGTGACAATGGTTGTTGATTGTCATGCGGTCGGAATGCCGGAGTGGGGGATTGGGTTGGATATTGATACAGGGGCTCCTCCATCGATTGCTGCGCAGATGTTGGTAAGGGGAGAAATCAATGGTTGTGGTGTACTGCCACCCGAAACGGTTGTTCCGTCCGATATTTTCTTCAAGGCGCTCAAGCGTCGAAAAATGATGGTGAAGAGCCGGCAGATTTCGGGCTGGGATTTTGCCGTCTGATCAGATTAAAACCCCCTTTTTGTTGACAAAGAGACTGTTTCCCTCTACTGAACCTGGACTCATGTCGCGTGAATCTTGGGGATCACGAATCGGAGTTATTCTTGCTGTCGCCGGCAGCGCAATCGGTCTTGGCAATTTTTTAAGATTTCCCGTTCAATGTGCACAAAACGGTGGTGGGGCGTTTATGATCCCCTACTTCATTGCCTTCTTCTTTCTGGGGATTCCTCTCTGTTGGGCCGAATGGGCGATGGGGCGGATGGGCGGGGCCCATGGACACGGTTCAACCCCAGGGATGTTTCATGTCCTTTGGAAAAATCCACTCTCCAAACATTTTGGATCACTGGGGCTTATCATCACCTTTGGGGTCTGCGTCTACTACATCTATCTGGAGGCCTGGACACTCGGATATGCCTGGTTTGAAATGACGGGCCGCTTTTCCGGCATTGCCACTCGTGAAGAGATGGGTACCTTTCTCACCAGTTTTCAGGGGCTCAAATCTTCCTCCTATTTTGATGGGATGGGGACCGTCTATTCCTTCTTCCTCCTCTCTTTTGCCGTCAATGTTTATGTCCTGTGGTATGGAATTCGAGGCGGGATTGAGAAGCTCTGCAACATAGGCCTTCCACTTCTCTTTATCATGGCCTTGGTCCTCGTCATCCGGGTCTTCACGCTCGATTCGCCTGATCCGATGCATCCGGAAAACTCGGTGGTCAGCGGTCTCGGTTTTGTTTGGAACCCTGATTTTTCCCAGCTCAGGAATGCCAAGATCTGGCTCGCTGCTGCTGGTCAGATCTTTTTTACCCTTTCTGTCGGGTTCGGTTGTATCCAGACGTATGCGAGCTATCTGGATCGTAAAAAGGATGTTACATTGAATGGATTGACGGCGGCGATCTCTAATGAGGTCGCTGAAGTTGTTTGTGGAGGATCGATTGCGATCCCGATTGCCGTTGCCTTCTTTGGTATTGTCGCAGCAACAGAAATCGCCCATGGAGGCTCTTTCAATCTTGGGTTCCAGGCCATGCCTCTTATCTTTGAAAAAATTCCGCTCGGCCGTTTCTTTGGCACCCTCTGGTTTTTTCTCCTCTTCATTGCGGCGATCACCTCTTCTGTCTCGATGGTCCAGCCCGTGGTCGCTTTCTTTCAGGATGAGTTTGGATGGAGCCGAAAAAAAGCCGTTGTCGTGATGAGCACCGCCTGGTTTCTTTGCGCCCAACCGGTGATCTTCTTTCTAGGGCATGGTTATCTCGACGAGATGGATTTCTGGCTGGGGACGCTCGGGGTGGTCGTCTTTGCCTTGATCGAGACGATTGTCTTTATATGGATCTACGGACCGAACAAGGCCTGGGAGGAGATCAATGCGGGGGGGGATCTCAAACTGCCCCGTTTCTTTCTCTTTGTCCTTAAGTATGTGACACCGCTTTATCTTATCTTCATCCTGATCTCTTGGGGCAAACAGGATGGAATTCGTATCCTCTTTATGGAGGGGGTTTCGGGGGAAGATATCCCCTACATCATGACTTCACGGATCATGATGTTTATGATGTTCGTCGTTATTAATGCACTAATCTCCGTCGCCTTCCGTCGGAGGGCACGACGAGAGAGGGAGAAGGTCGCATGAAATTCTCCGGTTGGATCTTTATGATTATTTCTTGGATCGCCTTGTTGGGGACGGCTGTTTCCTGTTATTCAAAGGTTCTGAAGAAGAGGAATTCGTAAGAAAACTGGATTCTTTCTCCTCAACTTCTTCTGGGGGCGATTCCCTGGAGATAGATTTGTCCGGGATGAAGTAGTCGCCACGAATCCATTTCCCCAGATCAATCAACCTGCAGCGAGAGGAACAAAAAGGGCGCCAGAGGTTTCCTGTCCAGACTATTTCGACATTGCAGATGGGGCAGGTGCGCTTCATGAATTTTTTAATGTGCGGTATTTGTACACAAAAGCGGGCGACGGGGTTCGTTTCTCCCCCTTTGCCTGTCGGCTCATCCTCCGAAACCCGGCCGCCCTCGCTGCCGTTCGACCCGGAGTTAGCCGGGCCTCACTTTTCCGCCACAGGCGGCGCTTCGGGTCGGCTTCGAACCCCTTGACGAGTCAAGAAACAAGTCCCCACAACGGGGACTTGTTTTCTTTAGCGGGCGACGGGGTTCGAACCCGCGACCTCAAGCTTGGGAAGCTCGCGCTCTACCAACTGAGCTACGCCCGCGCTTCGACTACCCTCAGCACTCGTACAAGACTTGTGTTACTCGATAACCCCAATCTGGTACAAGTCCTGAGCCTGTCGAAGGACTACGCCCGCAATGTTCTCGACTTTAATCAGAAGGTTTGGCCGAGGCAACTGGAAAATGGCTCATGGACTTCACGGGACATCCTTGTATAGGATCAAACCTTCCATCATGGAGACCGATATAGAAGAAAAATTAAGGGCGGCGCTGGCAGAGTGCGAGCGGCTCCGGGCCGATAACAGGTTATTACGCCAAAAATTGGGAACGGAGTCGCAGGAACCGCTCAAGACTGTGGCAGTTCCTACGGAAACCTCCAACTTATCGGCCGATCAAAAAATTACCTTGTTCCGATCACTTTTTCGGGGACGGGAGGATGTCTATGCCCTTCGTTGGGAAGGGAAGGATGGCAAGAAAGGCTATTCACCCGCCTGTTCCCATGATTGGGATTGTCCGTTGTGCTCCCATGATCGGAGCAAGCGTTCCCGGTGCGAGAATCGAAAATTCCTTCCGCTGACGGATCAGGCGATCCGCGATCATCTCTCCGGAAAACAAACCATCGGATTGTACCCCCTTCTTGTTGATGAAACTTGTTGGTTCCTCGCGGCCGACTTTGACAAGGAAAACTGGCTGGAAGATGCGAAGGCTTTTCTAAGAGTATGCCAGAAGCAGGAAGTAGATGGCATCTTGGAACGGTCTCGGTCCGGAAAGGGTGGTCACGTTTGGATCTTTTTTGAAACGCCGATCGCCGCCTCTCTTGCCAGAAGGCTCGGCAGTTTTCTACTGACCAAGGCGATGGAGAAACGTCATCAAATAGGACTCAATTCCTATGACCGACTCTTTCCCAATCAGGATACAATGCCCAAGGGTGGATTTGGTAACCTGATCGCACTACCACTCCAACGAGAACCGAGGAGTTGTGGCAACAGTGCCTTCATCGACGAGAATGGAAATTTGCATGAGGATCAGTGGAGCGTCCTCTCCCAGGTACATAAACTTGCCCAAGGCAAAATCCAGAAGATTCTTGCCGCCGTCGATTTTCACTCTGATGTGGGAGACATCCCAATGGTGAGCGATGATGAGGAACAGGAGGGAGTTAAACCTTGGGACACTCCCAAAGAAAAAACGAGAAAGAGAAAAATCAAGGGACCGTTTCCTGAAAAGGTGAATGTCGTCTCTGCCAATATGATCTTTGTTGAAAAGCATGGACTGCCGTCGGCCATGCTCAATCGAATCTTGAGGCTGGCGGCCTTTCAGAATCCGGAATTCTACCGAGCACAGGCGATGCGGCTTTCCACATTTGGCAAGCCGCGTATCATCTATTGCGGAGAAGATTTTTCGGATCATGTTGCCGTTCCCCGTGGTTGTCTGAACGAGGTCGTCGAATTGATGAGAGAACATGGAATGACTCCTCAAATCAGAAGCGAATGCTTTTCCGGGCGGCCTATTAAGGTTTCTTTCAAAGGTGAATTGAGAGAGCTTCAAAAAGAGGCCGCAAAGGAACTCGCCAAACACAACATTGGTGTTCTTTCTGCCACGACCGCTTTTGGTAAAACGGTGGTTGCCGCTTGGATGATTGTTTCTCGAAAGACCAACACCCTGATTCTTGTCCATCGTAAGCAACTGATGGATCAATGGAGGGAACGATTATCCATGTTTCTGGGCCTCCCTCCCAAGTCAATCGGGGTGATTGGAGGAGGGAGATCCAAGGCAACAGGGATTGTTGATATTGCGACGATTCAGACCCTTCATCGAGAAGGTGAGGTCAAACCAGTGGTGGCTGATTATGGCCATCTGATTGTTGACGAATGTCATCACGTTTCCGCTTTCAGCGTCGAGCAAGTTTTGAAAAACGCAAAGGCAAAATATGTTCTGGGGCTTACGGCGACACCAATTCGCAAAGATGGTCATCACCCCATCATTACGATGCAATGCGGTCCGATCCGTTACAAAGTAACCGCTAAACAACAGAGGGAGCTAACCGCTTTTGAACACGTTGTGACCCCTCGCTATACCCCGTTTCAATTGCCGACAACCGATCAACAATTGAGTATTCAGGAAATTTATTCAGCATTGATTCAGAATGAACAACGGAACGACCTGATCTTTGACGATCTTATGAAGGCCCTTGAAGCTGGGCGTTCCCCGCTGATTCTCACGGAACGGACAGAACATCTGGAGGAGATCGAGCGAAGGCTTAAAGGGTTTGTTAAAAATGTTTTTGTCCTTCGTGGTGGAATGGGGAGAAAACAACGTGAGTTGCTGATGACTGAAATGGCAAAACTGCCTGATACGGAAGAGCGGGTCATCCTCTCCACGGGCCGATATATTGGGGAGGGGTTTGATGATAGCCGCCTCGATACCCTTTTCTTGGTCATCCCGATTTCATGGAAAGGGACCTTGCAACAATATGTCGGCCGTCTCCATCGGTCCCATGAGGGGAAGAACGTTGTACAAGTCTATGATTATGTCGATCAGGATGTACCGATGCTCCGCAGAATGTTCCTTCGCCGTGTTCGCGGATACAGGGCGATCGGCTATTCTCTACAAGAGGATCAACCAACGCAGAAAGAGGAGGAACCAGTTCGATACGTTGTTGGGGATGAAGCGGCGTATTAAAAATCAAGTCAGTTTTTGCAACTCCGCCAACATATTACAAAACAGCGCTCCCTGCTCGATGGCATCATCCAACGCTCGGTGTGAATGAGGGAGCGGGTCAAACCATTTCTTTGGCATATTTTTCTTCGTGGCTTGACGATAGCCCGTTTTCAGTAAAACCATCGCCAACGTTTTGATGTCGAGTGCCGAATGAGAAAATGGACTCTCGCCCGTGAATCGAATGAGATACCAATAGACGAACAGGAAATCATACGCCGCCGGATAGCCGACAAAGACCGGGATACCGGGCAAGCCCTTTAACCAAACGAGATAATCCTGCATCGCCTTTTCCGGAGGCTGTAAGTTGGATCGACACGCCTTCCATGCCTCCGGTTGCCCTTTCCACCATTCCATCGTTTTGGGATCAGTGGTCGCACCCGTCAGAGTTTCCAGATTGGCGGTAAAGGTGCCGATCGGTTTCTTGTCTGCCAGATAAGCCGCCGACCCAAAACTCAACATAGAGTTCATTCCCGGAATCGGCCCATCGGCTTCCACATCTGTGCTGACGTAGATTTCAGGTTTCTTCACACCCATTGGAATTTTTGATGGTCCCATACCTTGGTGAATGGTTTGTCCCCCGCGATCATCGTGACAACGGGAGCCAGAAACTCCTTGAGTAACGCCGCCACTGTAGCAAAGTTGTCCTCGGCAACAAGGTTGGTCTTTCTCAAGAATGCCTTCCACTGGATCTTTTTGATTTCATCATTCATAAATTTGTCGGTGAACACGACGGGTGTCTCATCAAGTGACAAATTGCGCTTCTTGAAAGTCCCTGCGATCGCCTCTTGAATCTGCTTCCCCTCAAATGGTTGCTTTCTCGCCAAATAAAGGATGTCGTAAAAATCCTTAAGGCGGCTGTTGAGAAAATGGAGTTTGGTCATCGCCTCGAATTTCTCCGCTATTACGGTTTCCCAACAATACGCTTTGAGTTGCGGTGCAGGAAAGTCAAGCAAGGTTGGGTACTGGAACAGAATGGGATCAGGAATCACGGAATCTTTGTAACCAATATCAATCTGCATCGCTCCCCTGGCTGACCCCAAGGTGGCATTAAAACGAAGTCGAAGGGCGTTGATTGTCCCGTCCTCACGGATGTTGGAACACTTTACGGAAGCAGGATCGAAAACGACACCGTCATCTATGAGAATGGCGACGATCTCACGAATGATCTTCTCTGCGGTAGCATGATCGAGGTTTTCGTATTGGGCGAGGAAGTCGATATCCTTCGTGGGGCGCCCCTTGTTGATATCCAAAGTGAGGAGAAGCGCACCCCCTTTGAGGATCAGTTTGTTTTTGTATTCCGAAATCGAGACGCGATACAAAAATCGCTCCTGAAAATAATAGACGAGGATACGATTAAACGCGATCCCCTCTTTTTTGGCGTAGTTGAGAAGCCTTGCCTTGACCGAGGCCGCAATGTTTTTGATCTCTTTTGTCATCCGATCCGCGCCTCGATGTATGGTTTCATCACCTTACCCATGCGGCAAACCTCTGCACAATCGAGCAGTTTTTTGAGATCCTTATCGTTCTTTTCCAGATAGGTGAACAGCGCCTCTTTGGCTGTGTCGTCACCGAGTTTCCTCCTGAATCGAAAGGCGTCAGACACCGATTTTTCAGGAGAATAGATTCGATAGATCCCTTCCTTCGTTTTGACGGTTTCAATACCCACCTCGTATTGCTTCTTTGAAAAATGAAACGCACGGATGGGGGGATAGGCGATCTTGTTGGCATGATACCCTTGGGGAATGGCAACCATGATCTCCGTCGGCATGAACGTGGTGAGTTCATAGTGTGATAGGGCAGAGTAAAGACAGACAACCGCCTTGGGGATCGCCTGGCAGACATCGACAAAATCCCGGAGTGGCGTCCGATCCTCATCTCTCAGACGATAAAGCCCATTCTTGACCTGTTCAATCCGCTCCTGTTCAAGCAGTTTTTTGAGATCCCTGAAAGAAATTCCCTCTTTGAGCAGGTCCGTCGTTCTGGCATAACCACGATGTTCTTTCATAAACTGAATGATTTCAGTATCTTTCATTCGTAAAATATAAGCTATACTTATTGATAAGTATAGCTAAAAATTTACATAACAGGGAGGATATCCATGAAACGCTCTCAACAGATCAAGGTCGATATCCAGATGGTTGATGGCGATGGCAACCCATTACCACCAAATGCCAAGATCAAAGAATTGTCACCGGGAATCGCCGCAAAACGCCACGAGAGAGGGGAAAATGGCCGTAAAAATCAAGTCCAGCAATGCCGTCGATAGAGAAAAAACTGGTTTCTAGGGAGAGCGGTTGTTTGGGCACGGAGTGGAATTTTCTGGGGGAGGTGTTTCTTTTGCTTTTCCGAAGCAGGTTACCACGAGATAGGTTTGTTTATGCCCAAATCTTCTTGACCCACTCCATGATGGAATCCGCTCACTGTTGCAATAAAAGTTGTCGAGTCGACGGTTCACCTCTTCTCGCATCCATCTCAGTGCCTCTCCTTCGCAGTTAATTCGTCTCGGACCCAACCTCCAATAGCGGTGATGTGGTGGAATGTAGCAACGAAAACTCCTCTGAATGATGGTGGTTTCCGACATACAATTTTTAACCCTGTTTTCTCACTCCCCGTTTTCTTTCCATTCTGGCGGCGACACTGAGCCATCAGCCTTGTCACCTTTGCTACTCTCATCGTCTGGCTCAACACGACGTTGTGAAATGAAGAGAGAAACAGCATACAAACTGGTCTCTCGAGAGAACGGTCAGCTACTGGATAAATTCCTCAGGATCGAGGCGACGATTGCCGTTTATGTCGGCAAAGATTTGGACGGAGGCAGACAGGTTTGAAATAAACTGAAGGATCACTTCGGGAAATTCCTGACTGTCAATGTAGATCAGGTCCCCCTCGATCCCCTTCAGACGATGTTTAAATCCAGGGTTGTTCAGATCGATCCCGTCCAGCCAGAGATCGGTATCAAAACTCATGAGCAGATTTTCTGCCCCCTCAAGCGCTGCCGGATAGGTGGCTGTCAGACTGCCCCACTTGGAGACTCGGAAGAGTATCGGAAGCCCCTTGATGGGGTCATAGATTCGGATCACTTGGCTATTATTGTTCAGGGAACGACCCCAGTCGGTCTGCCACAATGGGTCGTTTTCCGGAACGGGTCCGAAGGTGACAGTCAGTCTACCGTACGAACCGTCTTGATCTGCCTCCGGTAGCGGTTCTCGGACCGATAATCCGGCAACCGTCGGTAAATCACCTCGTTGTTTTGGCTGATCCAGTCCTGTCGATGGAGATGGAAGATCACGCGCAACGGTTGGAGTGACATCGATTGATTCATCAGTTTCAGGTTCAGCAGACCAGAAAGGATCCGGTAGGGAGGCCTCAGTAAGAAGTTCGCCGGAAACCAGGTCGACGATAAAAGGATCTTCCGGGACCAAGATTTCTGTCTCTTCGGAAGCGGTTTCTGCCGTAATATCCAAAACCACAGTAGGCGCACTGATCACTTTGGTGTCACTCGGAGTGGCTTCTTGATCCATGCGACTAAAGCTCAATGCCTGAAAGACAAGCCCCATCGGTTTACTGCCACCATTGGGTCTTGGGTTTCCCGTGATTGTCGCCCCAGGGGACGAGGTGTCGTCATCCTCTCCACTCTCTTCGGTGTCTCCCGTCATTCCTTCCCCATGACCACCTGCCTCAGATGGCGTCTGGTTGTTCATTGAGGAGCTATCCCCGCCCTCTATCTCAGAGTTTGAGGGAGGAGTGCTGCCCAGACAGCCCGAGAGCCAACCGATGATACCGAGTAAAATAAAATAGTTCTTCACGAGTTTCATTGTTGTCGCATCCAACCCACGGTCAATGGGAATAATTGAAGGTTAAGCTGAACCACCGTGTCCCCAGAGGGACTCTCGGAGGTGATCCGGACAATTTTATTCCGAAATTGATCCAGCTCGTTCTTCAAGCGTGGGATCAGATGGGCCGGCACGGAAAAGGTGATCGCGCTGATATCACGCATCGTTTCTGGCACCACTTCGAGAGAACCTTTCGCAAGCTCCATTACGGAGCGGTGGTAGCTGCGGACCATTTCGCTCAGGCCACTCACCTCCGCACCCGTCGAAAGGTTCTTGGCGGTCGGTTTTAATTGACCTGTCTTGTTTCTCTCCAGAAGACCGAGTCGAAGCAGCAGTTCCAGTGAATGTTGGGCCTGCTGTGGAGCAATCTGTGGCTGAAGATAAGAGGCGATCCAGACAGGATCTTCTCGAAAACCCTCATGCGAAATCATCTCGCGAATTACAGGGTGATACCACTGGCGATAAAATTCCAGATGATCCTGGAGCAGGATCTGCATCTTTTGGACTTCCTGGTGCTGATTCAATTGATGTTTCAACCGGAGGCGTGTCGACTCATCAGTCTCGAGTGTTACACGAACCAGGAGCTCAAAGTACTCCGCTTCATCTGGCGAAAGCCTCATGCCACAAGCGAACTTTTTGGCCGCCTCCAAAGAGAGCTGCTTTGTCCCCGCCATGAGAGACTTCAGGTAACTATGGGCGCTTAGGCCGACATTTTTAGCAAAGGCGCGCAGCGAAAAGCGGCGATTCTTCTTCTTGGCGGCAAGAAACCAGTCGCTGATAAATGACCGGTAGTCTGAATAATCGAAGATAGAGATCATCGATCCCTTTATGTAGCAATCACCTTGCCAAGGCACCGTTTGATTGGGCTTATCTAACCAGCTGTAATTAAAAGAGCTTATTTCCATTATCTGCTCGGGTCGGACATTTATGGGGTACGGAGACCCAATTTTGTCCTTTGTCCCTCAGGTCTATTTATCGGTGGTGGGATGCGAAAATTGCTCAAATTCCGCTTCGGGTGGTTACGAAGTGGTCTCTACAGAGAACAGTTTTTCTTCGTTGTGGGGTTGTTTATCACAACTGTTTCCTACAGAAGCCTGAGAATAAGGAGCGTTATGGGTGGTGAAGGTGAAATAGAGCCAATACTAAGCGCTACTCCAGGGTATCAGCGATGGATCGTTGCAAGGGCACGGTATGTCCAAACCGACTCGAGGGGAGCCGTTGTTGATCAACCTTGCGAATCTGAGGAACATCGTGCCGATTATCGCGATTTGTATCTCTTCGATAGCCGATCTGAGCGAGAACTTATTGAGGATTTTAAGAGGTGCGCCCGAGCGGTTCAGTGGGGTCTTGGACAACGGGTCTTTGATGAGCTGACCACGATGACAATCACAGATCAGTCTGGGCCTATAAGTCCTTCTCCGAATGCGATCAACTGTAACGGAGTAGTCGCTGTGAGTCCTTCCCCACCAGATTCTTATTCTTCTCAGGACAAGCAAGACTCCGGTTTGTGGACTGCCGTCGTGATATATGGACTTCTTTTCTTATTAGGCTGGATCTGCTGGTCGGGTCTTCGGTCATGAATTGATACGAAATTGACACGACAAGATAAGATCAATCAGATCCAGCGAGGTAATCGAGTATCAATGAAATCCTTCTACAAAGCGGCGTCTCTCGTGAGGCCTTTCGGCGGACAAGATCCCTTAATTCTCTGAGGGACTCAAGATAGGGTGTGCGATATCTCGGAAGTTCCCTCTTCATCCTTTTCACAAAGTGTCGTGAATAGGTCGATGTGGCAAGTGAGGCGAGAAACTCAGAGGAGTTCCCACTGCCAGAACAGTCGGATGCCGTGTGGTAGCCATTTTGGCAACCGATATAGTCCAGAAAATACTTCCTTTGGCTTGAGAGCCTCTCAAAGAATCTTTGGAAATTTGGATCGACCGAAAGCCCTAAATTCTGGTCATTGGCATAAAAGGTTCTGTGAACAGCCCCTCGGAAAACTTGCAGAGGCCACTTTTCTCGAAGTTTAGGATCTAACACAACCGTCGGCTCCTGATCATTGGGGCTTTCCCCCAGATCCTTCTTGGCCATTGAGACCCCCATCGAAAACAAGTAAGTCTTTAAGGAAACAGGATCTTCTGCTGGTGCATTAATTCTTTGAGGAACGGGATGTATTATAGATGCCATTTTCCTGCCTCTTCGCCTCCCTTTCTGGAATAGTTATCGGCACTCCAGAAAAAATGGTGTGAGAGAAACGTTCTCTTGTCACCACTCCCTTTCTTTTGCGCGCCTGGCAGGATTCGAACCTGCGACCCTCAGATTCGAAGTCTGATGCTCTAATCCTCTGAGCTACAGGCGCATTAGTTACGAGAGTCGGATTGTGCGCAAGCGGTTTGCAGAAAAATGCTGCTATTTAAGGGGGAACATGAAATAAGCACCCTTCATGATCTATAGGAAAATCAAACCAATCTCGATCTTGGTTTTTTTGGCCCTTTTGGAGGCCGGAAAGGTGACAATGGCAGACATAAAATTTACTGAACCAAAACAGCCGCTCAAAGAAGTTCAAAAGTACACGAAGGCTATCCTCCATTCTGAGAAGGGGGATATCACCCTTGAGCTGTACCCGAAGGAGGCCCCCCTTACCGTCACTAACTTTGTGAATCTCTCGAAGGGAGGTTTTTATAACAACCTTACCTTTCATCGGGTCGTTGAGAATTTTGTCATTCAGGGGGGAGATCCGGAAGGGACAGGAGCGGGAGGACCTGGTTATAATTTGCCAGCGGAGATCAAAAATAACCCCCACAAACATGTGGAGGGGGCGTTGGCGACCGCCCGTCTGGGAGATCAGGTGAACCCGGAGAAACGTTCCAGCGGGAGTCAGTTTTATATCACCCTTGCGGCTACACCGTTCCTGGATGGCAACTATACCGTTTTTGGGAAGGTCACCTCCGGGATGGATGTTGTGAAAAAGATCCGCGTGGGGGACAAGATCAACGGCATTGAGATTCCGTAGCATAATCCTTATCAGCATTCGAAACTGCCCCCTTTGGGGCTCTAAACGCCATGACCACGCATATTTGACGTAAGCTACTGCCATGGAATCGTTGTCTTTATTGTGAAAGATCAGAAATCCTATTTTAACAGATTGCAGCTTTATCTGATTCGATCTAAAGATGCAGACACTATGACAGAATATAAAATGATGGACGAAGTGATTGGCTACTGTACAAAATGCAAACTCGAACTGAATCAGCGGATCATTCGGGTAGAGGCGGGTCGCCCCAAAAGGGCTCTCTGCTTAACCTGCAATACCGAGCGGAGCTATCGCAAATCAGCCCCTGCCAAAGCTGGTGAGGGGAAGGTGCGGAGTCAGCGAACGTCATCTTCCCAGAGGGATCAAGAAGCGGAATGGCGCGCAAAACTTGGCCGGCAAAATAAAACACCAAAAGCTTATGCCATGGATAAGACTTATTTGCTGGATGACCATATTGAGCATCGGCTCTTCGGTGTGGGACTGGTTGTAAGTTTGGTTCACCCCGGCAAAATAAATGTCTTTTTTCAGGATGGGCTCAAGACCATGAAGTGCGGTCTTATCTGATTATTCAGTTTGAATGATGACTGTAGAGACGGGTGAGCAATGGGAGCCCCCCGCAGGAGGGTTCTCGTCAATTCTTCTTTTCTCGATCCAACGGATTTCAGCAGTCGAATAAACCCCTCCCTTGCGAATATCTTTTTTGGTGAAATTTTGTGCACAGGCGAAGGTGATCTCTTCCATCAAAAAAAAGACAATACCTGCAGTAACCGCAGCAACAACTAATGAAATATTTCTTCTTCTGATCAGTCTTGTTGCCATAGCAAACCCGATACTAGTCACAGCGGTTGATGTTAGGATTGCAAAACGTCGATCCCATTTTAGATAAGCCTCAGGGTTTGTAATACGATAGTAATCTCGGAACCACGCCTGTGTAGTGACTTCACCCGCTATCCATCGATATTCGCGTCGACGAACTTTCTCACAATCACCCCGCACGGTCGTATCCCATGGGTCACTCATCTGTTCTTGTCTCACATATTTCAGGCCAGGAACATTACTTAGTGAGCCTTTGGGCATAACCACCCCTCCCAGAATTCCACAATTGACATCTCTAATGAATTCTTCTGTCTGTTTTTTTTGGAGTCGACTGAAAGTTATCTATGGTGTGTAAAATTACTCTTTGAGGGCATTTTTTGTACTCTGGAAAAGTACGGACAAGGACAGGGTGGATTAACGGTTGAATTTTCAACCCCAAACCACTAGAGATCCCGACTTGATCTTGAACCAATATGGTGGGCTTAGTTCAGCTGGTTAGAACGCCAGGTTGTGGCCCTGGAGGTCATCGGTTCGAATCCGATAGCCCACCCCAATTTTCAAAATCGGCCGTGGCGGCCAGAAGCCGCCACGGCAAAGTGTATTCAAAACGCAGGGTTTTCGCCGCCAGCCGGAAGTTCGAGCCGATCTTTTTGGCTGTTTCTTTGAGGGATTCTAAATTTCCATTGGCCGCCACCTGATGGGCCTGGTGAGCCGCTTCCAGGAATTCCCGGCAAGGTTCGAGCCAACCGATTGCCCCCTGCTCTAACTGCTTCAATTTCTCCTCCAACCCAACCTTGGATTTGAGCAGGGCCTCTTTTTTGGTCTGATATTCTGCCTTTTCGATAAGCCCCTCTAAATGGGCATCCAAAAGCCGATCGAGCTTGACCTGGAGTTCAGGGAGCTTCTCAGCAAGCTCGATCTTCATTTCGGCAATCGGTTGGCTCGTTGTGTCCCGCTCCTTGGCCCATTCGGCCAGCATCTTTTGAAAGACAGGGGGAGGCAGAGCGACCTTGGAAATCCCGGCTTGGATTTGCTGAACCAGATTTTCCTCACGGACATACGGTTCAGCACATGACTCTCTTTTCTTTGTGCAACGGTAATAGTGATGACCTTTTTGTCGCTCTGCCGTTATCGAGCAACCGCACGCAGAACAAGAGGCAAGGCCAAGGAAGTTGCCTATTAGGAACAAAAAAAGTTAGGTCCCATAAGTCTACATGCTTATCTATTATTTGTACCAATTGACAAAAAGATATGCTACTCCTGGTCTGAAGGAGGAAATATGGAATCCAAATACAAGAGGATGAAAGGGCAG